>CAZLBJ010000612.1:0-7186 GCA_964557755.1 uncultured Thermoanaerobaculia bacterium | reverse complement strand
CCGGTGACGACGGCGAGCGACGTCTACTCGCTCGGCGTGCTGCTCTTCCGCCTGCTCGCCGGCCGCCTGCCGCACCCGCCGGCGGCGCGCGCCCCGGAGTCGTGGGAGCGCACCGTGCTCGAGCGGCCGGCGGAGCGGCTGAGCGCGGCGGTGGCGCGGCGCGGCGACGGGCCGCCGGCCGAGGAGGTGGCGGCGCGGCGCGGCACCACGGCGAAGGCGCTGCGCCGGCGGCTCGCCGGCGACCTCGACACCATCGCCGCCAAGGCGCTCGAGACGCGGCCGGAGCGCCGCTACGGCTCAGTGCAGGAGCTCGCCGGCGACCTCGCGCGGCACCTGGCGGGGCGGCCGGTGGTCGCCCGTCCGGCCACCGTGCGCTACCGCCTGGGCAAGCTCCTGCGCCGCCACCGGCTGGCGGCGGCGGCGGCGGCGCTGGCGCTGGCGGCGGTCGTCGCCACCGCGGTGGTGCTCGCGGTGCAGGCGCGGCGCATCGCCGCGGAGCGCGACCGCGCCAGCCAGGTGGCGGACCTGCTCGCCGACCTCTTCGCCATCGCCGACCCGCGCGAGGCGCGCGGCGGCAGCATCACCGCCCGCGAGCTGCTCGACCGCGGCGCCGAGCGGGTGGCGGCGCTCGACGGCCAGCCGGCCACCCAGTCGATGCTGCTCGGCAAGCTGGCCGAGCTCTACGAGCCGCTCGGCCTCTACGGCGAGGCGGCGGCGCTGCTGCGCCGTGCGGTGGCGCTCGAGCGGCGGCCGGGCGGCGACCGCCGCCAGCTCGCGGTGCGCCTCAACCACCTCGGCAGGGTGCTGGCGCGGCAGGGCGACTACGCGGGCGCCGAGCCGTTGTTCGCCGAGGCGCTGGCACGGTTCGAGGAGCTCACCGGCGCCGACGGCGAGGACGCCGCGCTGGTGCTCAACAACCTCGCCCTGGTGCGCCACGACCTCGGCGACTACGCGGCGGCCGCCGAGGTCTACCGGCGCTCGATCGACATCGAGACGCGGCGCTCCGGTGCGCCGCACCCGTTCACCGTCGGCAACTACGGGCTGCTGCTCGCCGACCTCGGCGAGTACGCCGCCGCCGAGGAGGTGATGCGGCGGCTGGTCGGCGAGCTGCGCCGCGACGGCGGCGGCGAGGCGCTGGCCAGCAGCCTCGAGCACCTCGGGCTGGTCGAGCTGGCGCAGGGGCGGCTCGCCGCCGCCGAGGCGACGCTCGGCGAGGCGGTGCGCCGGCGCCGGCATCTGCTCGGCGACGAGCACCCGGACACGGCGCGCAGCGTCGCCGCCCTCGGCGTGCTGCGCCGCGAGCGCGGCGAGCCCGACGCCGCCGAGGAGCTGCTCGCCGGCTCGCTGGCGGTGCGCCGCCGCACGCTCGGCGACGACCACCCGGAGGTCGCCGAGGGGCTGCGCGAGCTGGCGGCGCTCGACGCCCGCCGCGGCCGGCTGGCGGCGGCGGAGGCGGCGTACCGCGAGGCGCTCGCCATCCAGCGGCGCACGCTGTCGCCGCGCCACCCGCTGACCGGCCTCACCCTGGCCGGGCTCGGCACCGTGCTCGCCGTCGGCGGCGACTGCGCCGCGGCGCGGCCGCTGCTCCAGCGCGGCCTCGCCCTGGTGCCGGCGAAGGACTGGCGCCGGCCGCCGGCCGCCGCGGCGTGGGAGCGCTGCCTGAGCTGAGCGGCGCCCCCACACCCACGGCCGGCCGGCTCCGCCCTCAGTGCTGGATCGGGCCGTGGGGCACCACGTCGCCCGGACCCGTGTAGATCGTCGGCGGCTCGGGGATGCCGATGTTCCACTCCCACAGTGGGTCGCCGATGACGTCGATGCCGCGCACCGAGCCGTTGGTGTGGTCGACGCGGCCGGAGGTCTCGCGCTGGAACGGCGGCAGGCAGAGGCGGTTCGGCTGCCCGTCCTCGAAGGTGAACGAGGCGGCGCCGAAGCGCACGCCGGCGAACGGCTGCAGCGTGAAGTCCGTCGCCTGCGCGCCGTTGAGCTGGAAGAACTGGTAGAAGTACGTCCCCACGTTGGCCACCGAGTAGTTGGCGAAGGTGGTGTAGCTCGGCCACCACGGCGGGAAGTCGCCGGACAGCGCGCAGCGGTCGAGCGGCGCCACCTTGCGCCGCAGGTTCAGCCCCAGCGTGGTCACCGGGAAGCTGGCGCCCGGCTCGTTCCGGTTGGCGTTGTCGAGCGCCTCGCCGTACGCCTTGCGGAACTGCTGGATGGAGGTGAGCGGGTTGGGCTCCACCTCGCGCGCCGTCCAGCCGATCAGCCCCGACCTGCAGGCGCGGATGCGGACGGTGCCGTCGAACACCGGCACCGGGTAGTTGACGATTCCCGGCTCGCCGGGGGCGATGCGCCGGGTGGCGCCGGAGGGGAAGGAGGCGATGACGTCGGTGGCGAAGAACCCGGTGCGCGGGTCGCGGTACTCGATGACCACCGGCCCGACGTCCTGCGCCGAGACGTTGGCGATCGCCGAGAGGGTGTGCACCGGCGGTCCGGAGGCCTGGTAGGTCAGCTCCGGGTTGTAGAGGATCAGCGACGGCTTGGTCGCCATCATCGCCGACACCATGCGGAAGCGGCTGAACGGCGTCATCGCGTTGTCGTAGAAGTCGAGCATGAGCTGCTCGCCGAGCAGCGGCTGGCTCGAGGTCGACACCACCTGCACCAGCCAGTCGTCGTGGATGCCGGCGAAGTAGGTGTTGGTCGCCGGGTTGTAGAGCGCGTTGAGCAGCGTCATGTCGATGTGGCTGCCGAAGGCCGCGAGGTTGACGTTGAGCGGCCCGACGATGGTGCCGCTGAGCGATCCGAAGAAAGTGATCTGCACCGTGTTGGGCACCGGGTTCGGGTTGATCACCTGGAAGGTCGGCAGGTTGCCGCGCAGGAAGACGTGGGTGGCGGCGGCGGTCGAGGTGGTGGGGTAGGGGCCGCCGATCAACCGGGTCGCGCCGTTGCCCGGGTCCTGGAGCTGCTGCATCGAGGCGAGGCCGGGGCGGCGCGCCATCGGCGGCGCCAGCGGCTCGAAGTCGAGGACGCCGTCGAAGCGGTAGCTGTGGTGCACGGTGGCGCCGACGAAGGGGCCGCTGCCCGGCTGCGCCACCACGCGGATGGTACCGACGCCGTTGCCGAAGGTCGACAGCGGCGTCGCCGGCTCGGTGACCGTGCCCTCGGCGACGACGTTGCGGAGGCTGGTGGCGAGCAGCGCGCCGGCGGTGTTGCGGTACTCGATGCGCACGCTGACGGCGTTGACCGGGTCGGGGTTGTTGACCACCACGATGGTGCGGAAGCCGGTGAACAGCGGCGCCGGCGAGCCGGCGGTGGGCAGGAAGAAGCCCCACGCCCACTTCTCGTGCGAGCGGGTGCCCTGGAGATGGGTACTGGAGTGCACCCAGCGGTAGTCGGCCTGGGTGGTGAAGGTGTCGCCCGGCTCCTGGGTGACGCCGGAGGGCACCGGGTCGACCGGGACGGGGCAGGCGACGTCCGCGTCCGGCACCGGCACGGTGGTCTGGGCGGCTGCCGGTGCGGCGAGCGCGGCGGCGAGAAGCAAGGTGAGGAGGGGGACGGCGGCGCGGCGTAGCGACGGGATCTCGGGCATCGGACCTCCTTGGGGTGGATGGAACGGTTCAGTGGAGTAAGCGCAGAAATGCGCGGAAGCCGATAAGCGACCCCCGCCGGCGGCCTCGTGGATTCGATGCGCCTCGCTCTTGATTTCTATGGCCGCCGGCGGCTGCCGCCGGCCAAGTGCCCGCCGCGACAGGGTTTTCCGGGCTGCCACGGTGGCCCGGCTCTTGCTCCAAGGGGACGGGACGCTTCGCCGAATGCAGTCGAATGCCGGTCTTACGGAGGTCTCTTCGATGCGCCGAACCCCGTCCCGCCTCACCCTGCTGGCCGCCGCCGCGGCCGCCCTGCTCGCCGTCGCCGTCCCGCGCCACGCCTGGGCCCAGGGCTGAGTGGCCTCGCGCCTTGACGCGCCCGTGCTTGGCGCGTTCGACGAGCTCAGCCTGGACGAGAACAAGTGGCAGGTGTCGGTCTCCTGGCGCTACCAGAAGTCCGACGTGCACTTCCGCGGCACGCACGAGGAGACCAACCGGACGGCCGAGCACAGCGAGGTGATCAACACCATCAACCTGCTCGACATCGGCTTGCGCTACGACTTCAGCCCGCGGACCAGCCTCACGGTGAGCGTTCCCTACCTGATGGCGGAGCGCTCGTCGCCGATCCGCGACGAGAACCGCGACGTGGTCGACCGCTCGGTGGTCCACGCGCGCGGCCTCTCCGACATCACGGTGGTCGGCCGCCGGCTGCTGTGGGACCCGGCGACCGAGCCGCGCGGCAACCTGTCGCTCGGCGTCGGCGTCAAGCTGCCCACCGGCGCGAACAACGTCGTCGACACCCGCGAGCGGCTGGAGGACGGCGAGCGGACGCTGTCGGTGGAGACGGTGGACCAGTCGATCCAGCCGGGCGACGGCGGGCTGGGGTTCATCGTCGACGTCGGCGGCTACCGGCTGCTCAACTCCGAGGGCTCGCTGGCGGCGTACGCCTCGGGCGCCTACCTGATCAACCCGGATGCGACGAGCGGCGTGCACACCTTCCGCGGCGCCTTCAACGAGCAGATCATGTCGATCGCCGACCAGTACGTGTTCCGCACCGGGCTCCAGTACGGACCGGAACGCTGGAACGGGTTCACGGCGGGGCTCGGCGGGCGCATCGAAGGGGTGCCGGTACACGACCTGTTCGGCTCCAGCGAGGGGTTCCGCCGGCCTGGCTACGCGGTGTCGGTGGAGCCGTCGGTGAGCTGGACGCGGGGGCCGAGCTCGCTGTCGCTGGCGGTGCCGCTCGCGGTGCAGCGCAACCGGCAGCGCTCGGTGCCGGACCTCGAGCGCGGCAGCCATGGGGACGCGGCGTTCGCGGACTGGGTGCTGCTGGTCAGTTATTGGCGGCGGTTCTAGCTGGGCGGAGAGCCACCTTCGCGAGGACGGGGCTGGCGGGGCTGGGCGCCCAGGGGCCGGAGACGGAGCTGGATCGGCGCCTCGAGCCGGGCGTTGAAGTCCTCCAGGCCGGCGGCGCGGTTCTGGTCGAAGGGATGCCGGCCCGGCGCCCACGCCGGCTGCTCGGCCACCGTGCAGTACGACAGCAGCGAGTAGCGGTCGTCGGGGTCGGCGTAGAGCCCGGCGTCGTGCTCGTGTAGGACGCCGGCGAAGACGGCGCGCAGGGCGATGCAGAGGTGGCCGCCGCGGTCGTCGCGGAAGCGGGCGACGTGCCCCTCCAGCCGGAAGCGGTTGCGGCCGACCGGCTCGAGCTTCAGCAGGGTACCGTAGTCGAGCGGCTCGCCGTCGAAGGTGAAGCCGTCGCAGGTGGCGTAGGCGAGCCCGCCCGCCGCCTCCTCGGCCGCCGTCGCCCGGCGCACGCAGCGCACCTGCATCCACAGCTCGGCGACCGCCGGCTCGCCGCGGTCGGGGGCGATCTCGACGACCCGCGGCCCGAGCCGCACCTCGCGGACCTCGCCGGTAGCGGCTCCCGAGCAGGAGAGGACGGCGCCGAGCCCGACGGCGAGCGTCAGCACCAGCACCACGGCCATGGCGCCACGATAGCGGATCAGGCCAGCAGCTCGAGCAGCAGCACGACGCCGGCGGCGCCGAGCAGCACCAGCGACGCCATCTGCACCTGGCCGCGGCGGCCGAGCAGACTCTCGAGGCCGGGGTCGGCGGGCTCGGCGGCGGCCGCCACGCGGCCGGCGCGGTGGGTGAACAGCAGCACCGTCAGCGGCACCGCGAAGGCCAGCCCGTAGCCGAGGCCGGCCCACCACGGCGCCAGCCCGAGCACGGCGAAGGCCAGCGCGCCCCAGGTGAGCGCCGCCACCCGGAAGGTGGTGACGACGAGGCCGGCGTCGAAGCCCCAGGCGGCGGCCACCGTGACCGCGCCATGGCGGTACATCAGCCGGCGCGGCGTCTGCCGCCGCCAGCCCAGCGGGCAGTAGCGGCTGCGGTGCAGGGCGGCGGCGTCGAGCGCCGCGAACGCGCCCAGGGCGGCGGCGGCGAGGCCGCGCCGCCAGGCCAGGGGGAGGTCGGCGGCGCCGAGCGCCGCCCCGGCCGTCCAGGCGAGCGCGAAGACGCCCAGCGCCGCGGCGACGAAGGCGCCGGCGAAGGAGGCGGCCACCGACAGGCGCAGGCGCCGGCTACGCGAAGGCCCTTGCACGAAGGGCCCGAGGGTGCCCTCGAAGGACACCCCTCACGGGCTGAAGAGCTGCGAGAACCCGGCGGCGGCGGCCAGCAGGAGGCTGACCACGAGGTCGGTCATCGGGCGCGCGCGCTCAGCACGACTGGCCGGTCCACCACCAGATGGAGCACTCGAACGGCCCCTGCCAGCAGGTGGAGGTGCTCTTCGTGCACTCGCCGCAGCCGGCCTGCCGCGTGCCCTCGCAGCAGAACCACCACTGCCGGTACCAACCCGACGGGCAGGTGTAGCTCGACTTGTCGCCCTTGTACTTGCACTCGCGGTCGGGCAGGGCCAGATGGCAGCAGGCCATGCCGCCGCTCGTCGTGTCCTGCTTCGGCTTCGACTTGCGCTTGCCGGCGAAGCCCCGCTCGCCGGCGGCGGCGGCCATCATCTTCATGCCGGTCTGGGACAGCCAGTTCGAGCGCGAGCCGGTCGCGCCGCCCATCTCGGGATTGGTCATGACGCTTGCCTCCAGGGTGGTTCGGTTCGTTTGAGTCGGATCGGTTTCGGCAGGATGGACGACAGGTAGCGGGTCGAAGGGACGGTGGTGGCGCTGCGCAGCAGCCCGTTCTCGACGTGAAAGCCGACCGGCGTCGTGTCGAGGCCCATGCCGCGGGCGATCTCGCCGCCGGCGTCCACCGTCACCCGGCCGCCGCCGGCCCAGCGCGACAGCCGGTAGCCGTCGAGGAAGGCGGCCGCCGACTGCGGCGTGGACGCCTCGAGGACGATCCACAGCCCCGCCGGCAGCGCGCCGCCGAACGACGCGGCGATCGAGCGGCAGGTGGCGCAGGTCTCGGAGAGGAAGAGGACGAGGGCCGACGTCTCGCCGTCGAGCTCGCGCGGCAGGTGCCAGCGGCTCGGCGGCGTGTCGGCCACCGTGCCGACGTCGACCGCCAGCGGGCGGTCGAGGATGCCCGCCGCGTCGCGGAGCTGGCGCACGTCCCGGTAGAGCTCGAGCAGCGCGCCGAAGAGCACGAAGACG
>CAZLBJ010000611.1:0-13024 GCA_964557755.1 uncultured Thermoanaerobaculia bacterium | reverse complement strand
GGCGGCCACCGCCGCGGGCTCGCCGGCGCTCCACGCCGCGTAGCCGTCGGCGAAGGCGGCCGCCGCGGCGCCGTCGATCCCCAAGGCGTCACCCCCGGGGCCGGGCGGCGGCGCCGGGTCGGCGGTCTCCGCCACCCAGGTGGCGCGCATCGCCGCCAGGTAGCGGCGGACCATGGGGGAGCCGCCCTCCGCCCAGCCGGCGACGTCGTCGAGGAGCTCCCGCGCCTCCTCCAGGCGGCCGAGCTGCAGGTAGGCGTACTGCAACCAGTGCAGGGCGTGGAGGTTGAGGGCGTCGGGGCCCAGCCCCTTGCGCTCGCGCCGCTCGACCGACACCGCGAACGACGTGCGGTTCGCCTCCAGCGACTCCTGCCAGCGGCCTAGGGCGACCCAGACGTGGGAGATCATGTGCTGCGCGTGCGAGGCGGCGGGGGCGATCTCGGCGTAGACGCGCGCCGCGCGCAGGCCCAGCGGCGCGTGCACCGGGTCGTCGTAGGAGTGGATCAGGTAGTGCGCGGCGCCGGGGTGGCGCGGGTTGGCGGCGAACACCTCCTCGGCCACCGCGCCGGCGCGCATGTAGGTGCGGAAGTCGCGCACCCCCTGGGCGGTACCGAGGATGGCGAGGCTGAGGAAGGCGCGCGCCTCGAGGTCGTCCGGGTAGGCCGCCGCGAGCTCCTCCATGGCCGCCGCCCAGGCGTCGTCGCGCTCCTCCTTCGTGCCTTCGCCGTAGAGCGCGTCCAGCGTCGCCAGCCATGCCTTCTCGCGCGCGGTGGGCGCCTTCGCGGCGCGCGCCTGGGGCGTCGGCCCGAACGCGGCGAGGACGGCGCGCGCCGCCTCGGCGTCCTGCGAGTTCCAGATGGGATGGTGGTGGGTCATCGCCTCGCCCCAGTAGGCGAGGGCGAAGCCGGGGTCGAGGCGCCGCGCCTCCTGGAAGGCGTCGCGGGCGTCGGGGTACTCGAAGCTGTGCAGCAGGAGGACGCCGCGGACGAAGGCGTCCTGCGCCTCGGGGGCGCCGGAGTTGGGGAAGTCGACGCTGCCGAGCCGTTCCTCGCCGCCGGCGGCCGGCGTGGCGAGGACGAGGCAGAGCGAGACGAGGAGCGCGAAGCGTTTCACGGTGGGACCTCCATGCGGTCGGTCCACCGATCCTACCAACCAGCGCCCGCCGGCGGCGTGGCTCAGTACACTTCCCAGCGCCGCGGCTCGCGCCGGTCGCTGGGGCGGCCGCCGTGCAGCACGCCGAGCACGACGATGCCGTCCGCCCCCGCGAGGTAGACGATGCGGAAGGTGCGGAACAGCAGCTCGCGGACCGACTCGTCGCCGACTTCCGACACCACGCGGCCGATGCGGGGGAAGGGAATGACCTGCTCGATGGCGTCGAAGATCCTCTCGACCACGCGGTCGGCCAGCGGCTTCGAGTCGCGCCCGAGCCAGCCGCGCAGCGCCTTCATGTCCTCCAGCGCCGGCTCGCTCCAGGTGACGCCGGTCATCGCTTGGCGACCTTCTTGCGTGCCTCCTCGTGGGAGACCACCTTACCCTCGGTGGCCGCCTCCCGGCCCTGGGAGACCTTCTTGTTGACGTAGAGCTCGTACATCAGATCGTCCCAAGTTGCGTCTTCCGGCAACGACTCGACGATCTTCAGCGCCGCTTCCTTGACCACCCCCATGCGCATCTCCTCTGGTCGGTCCATGGCCCGTAAAGTGGGAGGAGCATAGCATGGAACCGACCGCTCCGGAATGCCCGGTGTCACGGTTCTCGGCCGCCGGCGCACATACATCTTTTCAGCCTACGACGAAGGGATGGCGACGCCGTCGTCCAAATGGAGTACCTTTAGATCTACTGAACGGCTCAATCCGGCGCGTCGAGGACCAGGCGCTGCAGCCGCTCGGGCTTCTTCTCGAGGGCGCGGGCGAGGCGGCGGGCGAGCTGCTCCTGGAGCGACCGCGGGTCCTCGGCGTAGCCGGTGGTGACCTTCACCCAGCCGCCGGCCATCATGCCGTGGCCGCCCCCCTTGCCGTTGCGCCCGACCAGCCGGCGCATGATGCGCCCGGCGTCGGCGCGCACGTTGGTGGTGCGGATCGACAGGTAGACGCGGTCGCCGAACAGGCCGGTGGCGAGCGACCAGGTCTTGCCCTCCAGCCGCAGCAGCAGGTCGGCGATCTCGGGCACGATGTCGGGCTGCTCGACCTCGCCGAGGTGGGAGACGACCAGGGTGTCGACCGAGTGCACGTTCTCGAGCGCCTGGTGGAGGCTGCGGAAGTAGGCCAGCGGCTGGCGCGAGAACTGGATGCGCGCCAGGTCGCGCTTGTTGGCGCGCGGCAGCAGCTCGTCGTAGAGCCGTTTGTCCGGCCCCGCCGACTCGCGCCGGAAGTCCTGCGTCTCCGAGCGGATGGCGTACACCATGGCGGTGGCCAGCGCCCGCGTCGGCTCGACGCCGGCGGCGTCGAGGTACTCCGAGAGCAGCGTCGCGGTAGCGCCGTAGTCGGTGCGCACGTCGAAGAAGCGCGCCGACTGCGTGGCGCGGCGCAGCGGGTGGTGGTCGAACACCAGGTCCGGCGCGATCTCCCGCGGGAGCTGGTTGTTGCCGGTGCGCGGCTGCGTGTCGACGAGGGCGAAGCGGGCGAAGTTGGCGAACGACAGGTAGCGCAGGTGGGTGAGCTCGAGCTTCAGCGTGCGCACCATCTCCTGGTTCTCCGCCCGCCCGACGATGCCTCCGTAGGCGCAGGTGACCTTCTGCCCGAAGCGGTGCTGGAGCAGTCGCGAGAGGACCGACGCCGCGGCCAGGGCGTCGGGATCCGGGTTGTCGTGGGTGAGCACCAGCCAGCGCCCGGCGGGCGCATCGTCATCCTCGACGACCGCCTCCAGCTCGGCGAAGCGGTCGCGGGTCGCGTCGGTGATCATGGAGCTAGAGGAGCCTCTTGAACTGTTCCGGCGTCAGGCCGGCGTCACGCACGATGCCACCCAGGGTGAATGCGTTGACGGGGTCCATCCGTGGAATAGTGACGATCCGCGTTCCGTCGGACATCACGACGTGCTTGCCCTCGCGGACGATCCGGAAGCCCGCCTTCTCGAGCGCCTGGACCGCTCGCCGATGCGGGATGCCGGGAATCCTCGGCACCGGCTAGACGGCGATCTCGACTTCCCGCGTCTCCGAGCCCTGCGCGAGCTCCGAGGCGACGGAGAGATACTCTCGGATGGCGTCGCGGACGTTCGTCAGCGCCTCCTCCTCGCTCTCGCCTTGCGACCAGCAGCCGGGCAGGCCCGGCACCCAGACGCTGAACCCCTCCTCGCTGCGCTGCAGGGCGACGGTGTATTTCATGGCTGCATTGTACTCGCAGGCCTCCTCCCGCTGCCCGCAGCGTCGGGCCGGGCAGCATTTCTCGGCGAAAAAGGGGACAATCGGCGGCGCGAGCTGCACTTCTGTCGTCAGGACGGGGCGGCCGGGCGGGCTGCGGCGGCCGGCGGGCCCGTGGGACCATTGCCGCAGGTGTGACGTCGACTGGAGGTCGTGATGACTCGCTGGATCATCCTGAGCTTGTTGGGCGTGGTGTCGCTGGCGCTGCCGGCGTGCGGCGACGTGCAGGGCAGGGAGGGCCGCCGCGCGGCGGCCGGCGAAGGCGCGGCCGCGGCGGCGGGCGACGCCGCGGACGCCACCGCGGCGTGGGACCGGGTGCTCGCCGGGCACGGCGTGCGCGGCGGCGTCGACTACGGCGGCCTGCGCGAGGACCGCCGCGACCTCGAGGCCTTCCTGCTCCACGTCGCGCGCACGCGCCCGGCGTCGCTGCCCGAGGACGAGCGGCTGGCCTTCCTGGTCAACGCCTACAACGCCTACGTCGCCAAGGCTGTGCTCGACCGCTACCCGGGCCTGCGCTCGGTACGCGACGTCGCTGGCTTCTTCGACAAGCAGACCTTCCGCGTCGGCGGCGAGTACCTGACCCTCGACGAGATCGAGACGGCGGCCCGCGAGCTCGACGAGCGCGTCCACTTCGCCGTCGTCTGCGCCTCGACCTCGTGCCCCGACCTGCGTGGCGAGGCCTACACCGGAGCGCGCATCGACGAGCAGCTCGAGGACCAGACCCACCGCTTCCTCGCCGACCCCACGAAGGGCCTGCGCTACGACGCCGCCGCCAACGACCTCCACCTCTCCTCGATCTTCAAGTGGTACGCCCAGGACTTCACCGGCGGCTCGAGGATCGTCGCCTTCTTCGCCAGGGGCGGCATCCTGGAGTGGGTGATCGAGCACGCCGGCGACCCGGAGCTGGCCGAGACCCTGCGGAAACGGCAGCCCTCGATCGTGTACATGGACTACGACTGGAGCCTCAACGACAGGTAGGTCCCCGGCGCCGCGCAGGTGCTACCATCCCGGACCCATGATCCCCGAGCTCTTCCGCATCGGCAACTTCGCCATCAGCCCGTTCGGGGTCATGATGGTCCTCGCTTTCGTCGCCGGCTACGTGCAGCTCTCCTGGGCCATGCGCCACGGCGGCTTCGGCAGCGAGGACGACGCCTCCGCCCTGGTCTTCGCCGCCGGCGTCGGCGGCATCGTGGGCGCCAAGGTCTACTACGCCATCCTGCACCAGGACTGGCGCCTGCTCTTCGACCGCGCCGGCCTCGTCTGGTACGGCGGCTTCATCGTCGCCGGCCTGCTGGTGATGTGGGTGCTGCACCGCCGCCGCCTGCCCTTCGTGCGCACCGCCGATGCCACCATGGTCGGCGTCGCCCTCGGCTACGGCATCGGCCGCATCGGCTGCTTCCTGGTCGGCGACGACTACGGCGTCCCCACCGGCCTGCCGTGGGGTGTCACCTTCCCCTACGGCCTGCCGGCCACCACCGCTGCCAACCTGCGCCTCGAGTACGGCTCGCACGTCCCGCCCGACGTGCCGCCCGACGCCCTGGTGCCGGTGCACCCCACCCAGCTCTACGAGACCGCCCTGGCGCTCGGCATCTGGGCCGTCGGCCTGTGGATGCTGCGCCGCCGCGTGCGCCCGGGCGGTGCCGCGCTGGCGGTGGGGGCTCTCTTGGCCGCCGAGCGCTTCGGCATCGAGTTCCTGCGCGCCAAGGACGACCGCTTCCTCCACGGCTTCACCCTGGCGCAGGTGATCAGCGCCCTGCTGCTGGTCGTCGTCCTCGTCCTGTGGCTGCGCTGGCGGCGCGGCGGCGCCGGCCGCGACGCCGCCGAGGGCGCCCGTCCGCGCACCGCCTGACGGCGCGTGGCAGGCATCTTGCCGCAAAGATCATCCATGCCCTCGTCTTCGCCCCTCGCCCGGCTGCTGACCGTCGCCGGCTCCGACTCCGGCGGCGGCGCCGGCATCCAGGCCGACCTCAAGACCTTCGCTGCCCACGGCGTCTACGGCATGAGCGCGCTGACCGCGGTCACCGCCCAGAACACCCTGGCGGTGACCGCCGTCCAGGCGCTGCCGCCGGCGCTGGTGGCGGCGCAGATCGACGCCGTCTTCGACGACCTCGGTGTCGACGCGGTGAAGGTCGGCATGCTGGCCGACGCCGGCATCGTCGCGGCGGTGGCCGACCGCCTGGCCCACCACGGCGCGGGGGCCGGCGGCGGTGCGCCGGTGGTGCTCGACCCGGTGATGGTGGCCAAGAGCGGCGACCCGCTGCTCGCCGGCGAGGCGGTGGCGGCACTCACCGGCCGCCTGCTGCCGCTCGCCACCCTGGTGACCCCGAACCTGCCCGAGGCGCGCCGCCTGCTGGCCGAGCTCGAGGGCACCGACGCGGCGGTGGGCGAGGACAGCGAGGCGTCGCGCGTCGCCATGGGGCGCCGGCTGGCCGAAGCCGGGCCGGCGGTGCTGGTCAAGGGCGGCCACGGCGCCGGCGACGAGGTGGTCGACCTGCTGATCGCCGGCGGCGAGGTGCACCGCTTCGCGGCGCCGCGCATCCATACCCGCGCCACCCACGGCACCGGCTGCACGCTGTCGTCGGCCATCGCCGCCCGCCTGGCGCTCGGCGCGCCGCTGCCGCGCGCGGTGGAGGAGTCGATCGCCTGGCTGCGCCGCGCCATCGAGACCGCCGTGCCGCTCGGCGGCGGGCACGGCCCGGTCAACCACCTCGTGCCGGTACAGGCGGCCGGGAGCGACTCGTGAAGGACTCGACGCACGCAGCCAGCCACGACCGGGAGCTCGACCTGCTGGTGGTCGGCGCCGGCCCCACCGGCATCGCCATCGGCGCCGAGGCGCGGCGGCGCGGCCTCGCGGTGCTGCTCCTCGACCGCGGCCCGCTGGTCGCCGCCATCCAAGGCTATCCCACCGACCTCGTGTTCTTCACCACGCGCGACAAGCTGGAGATCGCCGGCGTGCCGTTCACCATCGCCGAGGACAAACCCAGCCGCCGCCAGGCGATCGTCTACTACCGCGGCGTGGTGGAGTCCCACGGCGTGCCGCTGGCGCTCGGCGAGGAGGTGGCCGCGGTGACGCCGCCGCCGGCGCCGGGCGGCCGGTTCACGGTGGAGAGCGTGCGCCGCGGCGCGCGCCACGTGCGCCACGCCCGCGCCGTCGCCCTCGCCACCGGCTACTTCGACAACCCCCTCCGCCTCGGCGTGCCGGGGGAGGAGCTGCCGTGGGTGGGCCACCGCTACCTCGACCCCTACCGCCACTACGGCCAGCACGTGGTGGTGGTCGGCGCCGGCAACACGGCGGCGGAGGCGGCGCTCGACCTGTGGCGCAACGGCGTGCGGGTGACCCTGGTGCACCGCCGCCGGGGGGTCAAGCGCTCGGTCAAGTACTGGCTCAAGCCGGACGTCGAGAACCGCGTCGAGGAGGGCTCGATCGCGGCGCGCTGGGAGACGGTGGTCACCGCCTTCCGCGAGGACGGCGAGGCGCGCTTCGTCGACGTCTGCGCCGCCGCGGCCGGCACGGCGGCCGTCGAGTCGATCGCCGCCGACGCCGCCTACGTCTTCATCGGCTACGAGCCCGACGTGTCCCTGCAGCGCGGCACCGGCGTCGAGGTCGACCCGGAGACGCTGGTGCCGGCGCACGACCCGGCGACCTGCGAGTCGAACGTGCCCGGCCTGTACGTCGCCGGCACCCTCCTCGCCGGCAAGGCCACCGACCGGATCTTCATCGAGAACTCGCGCCAGCAGGCGCCGTTGATCGTCGGCCACCTGGCGGCGCGGCTGGGAAGCGGTACGTCTTCCAGCGAGGATGCGTCCTCCCGCGAGGACGCGCCGGCGCTCCTCGCCGGACGCTGAGCGCCGCCGGCGCGCGCCGGGCCTTGGAATCCTCGCCGCCGCACGGGCGTTTTCGCCCTTGGAGGCTCCGGCACACCCCTTGCTCACACGGCACCGCGAGGTACCGGAGTTCCCGATTCCGCACCCGTTCGAATTCCATCGCTGCGGCTCGCCACCGCGGGCCTCTCGAAGCCAAAGGACCCGACCCATGAGACTGTTCCGCAACCTGCCGTGGCTCCCCGCGCTCGCCGTGCTGCTCGCCGTCCCCGCCGCCGCCGCCGCCGCTCAGGAGTCGGAGCCGGCGCCGGCGCCGCAGGACATCTTCGGCGAGACCATCGAAGTGCGCGTCGTCAACCTCGAGGTGGTGGTCACCGACCGCGACGGCAACCGCGTCACCGGCCTGTCGCCGGAGGACTTCCGCCTCTTCGTCGACGGCGAGGAGACGCCGGTCGAGTACTTCAGCGAGGTCGTCGGCGGCACCGCCGTCGAGCGCGATGCCGCCGCCGAGAGCGCCATCCAGGGCATCCCGGCGGCGGTGCCGGGCGAGCCGGTCGGCACCCGCTACCTGCTGTTCGTCGACGACTACTTCTCGATCGAGCGCGACCGCGACGCGCTGCTCCAGCAGCTCGCCGACGACCTCGCCTTCCTGCAGCCCGGCGACCACATGGCGGTGGTCGCCTTCGACGGCAAGAAGGTCGAGATGCTGACCAGCTGGACCGACGGCGAGCGCGAGCTGCGGCGCGCCCTCTCCGATGCTCAGGCGCGCCCCGCCTTCGGCCTGCAGCGGCTCGCGAAACTGCGCACCCACGAGCGTTCGCTCGCCGGCGCCACCACCCAGCGCTCCTTCGACGTCATCCGCGACCTCGACGTCGAGGACCGCCTGTACGCCAACGAGATCGCCACCGAGGTCGAGCGCGCCGTCTCCGCCGCCGTCGCCACTCTGCGTGGCTTCGCGCAGCCTCCGGGCCGGCGCGTCATGCTGCTCCTGTCCGGCGGCTGGCCGTTCTCGGCCGCAGCCTACGCAGTCGGCCAGCGGCAGGTGATCGAGACCGGACAGGTGCCGAGCGGCGACGACATCCTCCAGCCGCTGATCGACACCGCCAACCTCACCGGCTACACGATCTACCCGGTCGACGTGCCCGGCCTCGGTTTCGCCGGCGGCGCCGACGCGGAGCAGGGCGGCCGCCAGCCGGTCGGGCTGCGCATCGACGACGAGACGCGCCTGGGAGGCAGCACGATCGGCTCCGCGATCGACCGCGAGAGCAACATCGAGGACACGCTGCGCTACGTCGCGCAGGAGACCGGCGGCGAGGCGCTGATCAACGCCCGCGGCAACGAGGCGTTGCGGCAGGTGGCGCAGGACACCCGCTCCTACTACTGGCTGGGCTTCACGCCGCAGCGCCGGCGCGACGACGAGCGCCACCAGATCCGCGTCGAGGTGACGCGGCCGGGGCTGCGCGTGCGCACCCGCGACAGCTTCCTCGACATGTCGCTGGCCGCCGAGCGCACCATGTCGGTGGAGAGCGCGCTGCTGTTCGGCGACCCGGCGGCCGAGGGCACGCTGACGGTGCGGCTCGGCGAGCCGGTGCGCGCCGGCCGCCGCACGGTGAAGGTGCCGCTGACCGTCCTCGTCCCCACCGAGGCGGTAACCGCGCTGCCGGACGGCGATGCGTGGGTGGCGAAGCTCGAGCTGCGGGTGGCGGCGCTCGACGAGGACTCGCGGCAGAGCGAGGTGCCCAGCCTGCCGCTCGAGCTGCGCTTCCCGAGCCGCCCGGAGCCCGGCAAGGTGATCCCCTACACGACGCAGATCGAGCTGCGCCGCATCGAGCAGGTGCTGGTGGTCAGCGTCACCGACGTCGTCGGCGGCCGCAGCCTGACCGCCCGCGTCGAGTTCACGCCCTGATGCCCGAGGGGCCGGCGGACCCCCTCATGTAGAATCCACCCGCCGGCCCCGCCGCGCCGCTCTGGCGCCGTGCCCCTGGCACCCGATTCGCAACTTCCGATGCCCGAAGCCGTTCCCGACCGAGCTGCCATGAGATCGATCTTCTTGCCCTCCGCTGCGCGCACCCGCCTCGCCCTCCTGTCGCTCCTGGTCCTGATGCTTGCCGGTGGGCTGGCCACGGCGCAGACCGCGGAAGAGCCGCCGGCGCAGGAGCCCGCCGCCGTCGACCTCTACGAGGAGCCGTCGCCCAGCCCCGAGGACCTCAATCCCGAGGACCTCGAGGTCTTCGTCGACGTGGTCGACGTGCAGGTGGTCAACGTCGACGTCTACGTCACCGACAAGCAGGGCAACCGGGTGACCGGCCTCGACAAGGGCGACTTCGTGCTCTACGAGGACCGCCGGCCGGTGGCCATCACCAACTTCTACGCCGTCGAGGGCGGCCGCCCGGCGGTGGACGCGGAGCGGGACGGCGCCGCCGGGCGGGACGGCGCCGAGCCGGCGCCGCCCCCGCTGCCGTACGTGCGCGACGCCGAGGAGGTGCCATCCGACCAGCGCCTGTTCCTCGTCGTCTACGTCGACAACTTCAACATCCACCCGGCCAACCGCAACCGGGTGCTCCAGGACATCGGCTACTTCCTGTCGACCGAGGTGGCGCCCGGCGACCAGGTGATGCTGGTGAGCTACGACCGCTCGCTCAAGGTGCGGCGGCCGTTCACCGCCGACCCCGACATCGCGGCGCGCGCCCTCGAGGACCTCGAGCGCCTCACCGGCCACGCGGTGACGCGCGACGACGAACGGCGCCGCACCCTCGAGCAGATCGGCAGCACCGAGAACGCGAGCCAGGCGCTGGCCTACGCCCGCATGCACGCCGAGTCGATGCAGAACGACCTCAAGTTCACCGTCGGCGCGCTGCGCGAGCTGATCGACCAGCTCGGCGGCCTGCCCGGCCGCAAGGCCATCCTCTACGTCTCCGACGGCGTGCCGATGGTGCCGGGCCAGGACGTCTTCTACGCCGTCAACGGCAAGTTCGGCACCTCGATCGGCATCACCGACTCGTTCCACTACGACGCCTCGCGCGACTTCGACCAGCTCGCCTCGGCCGCCAACGCCAACCGCGTCACCTTCTACACCGTCGACGCCGCCGGCCTGCGCCTGCAGTCGAGCTTCGCGGCCGAGAACGCCAACCCGTCGCTCGGCCTCCAGGTGGACTCGACGTACAACAACAACCACCAGAGCCCGCTGCGCTACCTGGCGGATTCGACCGGCGGCGTGGCGGTGGTCAACACCAACCGCATCCTGCCGCGCATGAAGCCGATGGCCGAGGACTTCGGCACCTACTACTCGCTCGGCTACAGCCCGGCGCGCGCCGGCACCGGCCGCTACCACGACATCAAGGTGGAGGTGAAGGGGCGCAAGGACCTGGTGGTGCGCCACCGCAAGGGCTACCGCGACAAGACCATCGAGGCGCAGATGACCGACGGCACGTTGTCGGCGCTGCGCTTCGGCTTCCGCGACAACCCGCTCGGCGTGCGCGTCTCCTTCGGCGAGGCGCAGCGCAAGGACGGCCGCTACTACGTGGTGCCGGTGCAGGTGGAGGTGCCGATCGGCGAGCTGGTGCTGGTGCCGCGCGAGCGGAGCCACGAGGCGCGGATGCGCCTCTACCTCGCCGCCCTCGACGAGCAGGGCGACACCTCGCCGGTGCAGCAGGTGCCGGTGCCGATCTCGGTGCCGCTGGACGAGGTCGAGCACGCGCGCGGCCAGCACTACCGCTACACGGTGAACCTGCTGATGCGCCCCGGCCTGCACCACGTGTCGGTGGGCGTGCGCGACGAGGTCGCCTCCCGTGAGTCGTTCGTCGTCGAGAGCCTGCAGGTGGGGACGCCGCTGCCCGAACGAGCGAAAGGATGAACCCGCGATGAGGTTCGGCAAGAGCGTGCTGCGCGCCTGGGTGGAGCTGTTCCGCGCCCTCGGACAGTCGTTTCTCGACCTGCTGCGCGCCGAGTGGGACCAGCTCCTGCGCGAGCTGGGCGTCTCCGCGAAGAAGCTCGGCATCGGCGTCGCGCTGCTCGCCGGCGCCGGCATGGTGGCCTTCTGGTTCGTCGCCGTGCTCGCCTTCTTCCTCATCATGGTGATCGCCATCTGGCTGCCGGTGTGGGCCTCGGCGGGGATCGCGCTGGTCGTCCTGCTGCTGGTGATGGCCGTCCTCGCCGGCCTCGGCTGGAGCCGCCTGAAGTCGATCGAGAACCCGGTGGACACCGTCGGCCGGCGCTGGGACGACCACCTCGACTGGTGGGAGAACGGCCTGATGGCCGAGGAGCACCGCGACCCGCGCCCGGTGGGCGCCGAGAGCCGGGAGGAGCTGACATGAGCCAGGACAGGCGCGAGGAGGGCCGCGAGCGCATCGCGCGGCGGCGCCGCGAGGTGGAAGGGCGGCTGGCGGCGGTGCGCTCGGCGATCGCCGACGAGACGGGCCGCGCGCCGAGCAGCCGCGGCCTGCTCACCCTGCTGATCGCCGGCACCCTCGGCCTGGCGCTGGCGCTGCGCGGCCGAGCGCGCAAGGAAGGCAAGCTCCCGCCGGCCGAGGAGTAAGGGCGGCGGCGGCCGGGGCGGCTAGTCCAGCGGCCGCTTGAAGACCATCGCGATGTTGTCGGTGGCGCCGGTCTTGAAGTTGACGGAGGTCAGCCCGACCAGCTCCCAGCCGTCCTTGCCGTGGCGGTTGAGCTCGGCGGCGCACGCCGGGTCCAGGCGGTAGTTCTCGCTGCGGATGTTGATCACCGTGTACTCCCACCGGGTCATCGCGTCCCCCTCCCTCGTCCGGGTCGTCGACGGTGCTGCGGCGCTCACCCTTCCTATCAACGGCGCGCCGCCGCGGCTTCACCCGTTGAGGCGGGGCCCGACCCGCACCGTGACGCGGGCGCCGCGCCCGACGCCCCAGCGCCGCGCCAGGCCGTCGCCGTCGAGCGACAGCTCGAGGGTGCCCAGCGAGCCGGGGAGGATGGCGGCCTCGCCGGCCGGGATCTCGGCGAAGTGGCGGGCGCGGGAGGAGGTGCGGTGGCCGGCGACCTCGGCCTCGCAGGAGGCGTCGCCCAGCCACGCGGACGGCAGGTCGGTGACCAGGTTGCCGAAGCGGTCGACGTGGGCGACGCGGCCGTGGAGGACGGCGCCGGCGGCGCCGGGCTCGCCGTCGAGGCGCGGCGGCTCGACGGCGAGGCGCACCGGGTCGGCGATCACCGGCCCGAGCTCGGCGAGATCGCCGCCGGCGGCGAGGAAGGCGGCCACCGGCGCGAAGCGGTCGCGGCCGTGGAAGGTGGCGCCCGGGCCGGGAAGGAACAGGTCGTCGCGTTCGACGGCGCGCACCTCGGCCCCGGCGGAGAGCACCGGTGCCAACAGTCCGTTGTCGGGGGCGACGAAGAACGAGCCACCGGCACGGGCAGCCAGGATCCGGCGGGAGCTGCCGACCCCCGGATCGACCACCGCCAGGTGCACCGTGCCCTCCGGAAACCAACGAGAAGCCGCGGCGAGCAACCACGCCGCCCCCTCGACGTCCCCGGGCGCCACCTCGTGGGTGACGTCGACCAGTGTGGCGCCGGGAGCGCGGCGCAGCAGCACGCCCTTGACGGCGACCACGTAGTAGTCCGAGGTCCCGAAGTCCGTGAGCAGCGTGATGGTGGACATGGTACAGAGCGTATCCCGCAGCCACCGAACGTCAACGAGGGTCAACGTCAACGTCAACTTCGGGGGGGAGGAGCGTTGGTGGCGGGGTGGGGCTGACGGCGGCGGGCAGGAAGAACTCCGCAACATATCGCGGAAAAGAACGCGAAGAAGGGGAAGCAGCGGAGAGAGCAAGAGCTGTGATTTCTCTCCCCTTCCGCCCTTCTGCGGCTCCTTCCGCGATATGTTGCTGGGGG
>CAZLBJ010000610.1:0-8931 GCA_964557755.1 uncultured Thermoanaerobaculia bacterium | reverse complement strand
GACCTCGACGGCCGGCCGGGCGTCGGCTTCGGCCGCGCCCTGGCCCGCCTCGCCGGCAGCCTGCTCAGCGCCGCCACCCTCGGCGGGGGGTTCCTGCGCGCCGGCCTCGCCGCCGACCGCCGCGCCCTCCACGACCACCTCGCAGGCACCTACGTGGCCTACGACGCCGGCGCGCCGCCGCCCGGAACGCCGCGGCGCCGCGGATAGAGCCCTCGCCCCCTCAGCCCGCCACCTCGACCCCCTCCCAGCGCACGTGCCTGCGCAGCTCCTCGGCGCTGGGGCTGGCGCCCTCCTCGAGGAAGGCCTCGAGCGGCCCGGAGAACAGCAGCTCGCCGCCGTGGACGCCGCCGCCGGGGCCGAGGTCGACCACCCAGTCGCAGCGCGCCACGAGGTCCGGCGAGTGCTCGACCACCACCACGCCGTCGCCGCGCTTGACCAGCCGCCGCAGGGTGCGGTAGAGCAGGTCGATGTCGGCCAGGTGGAGGCCGGTGGTCGGCTCGTCGAAGAGGAACAGGCGCTGGCCGTCCGACGCCGGACGGTCGAGGAAGCTGGCCAGCTTGAGGCGCTGCGCCTCGCCGCCGGAGAGCGTCGAGGTCGGCTGGCCGAGGCGCAGGTAGCCGAGCCCGACGTCGGCGAGGACCTTGAGCTTCTTGACCAGCCGCCGCTCGCCGGCGAAGACCCCGAGCGCGGCGTCGACGGTGAGCTCGAGCACTTGGTGGACGTCCATGCCGTTCCAGCGCACCGCCAGCACCGCCGGCTGGAAGCGCCGTCCCTGGCAGGCGTCGCAGGTCACCGTCACCGGCGCCATGAACTGCATGTCGACCTCGGTGGCGCCGGTGCCCTGGCAGGCCGGGCAGCGCCCCTTGTCGACGTTGAACGAGAAGTGGCCGGGGGTGATGCCGCGGCGCTTCGCTTCGCGCGTCGCCGCAAAAAGCCTGCGCACGTCGTCGTAGGCCTTGACGTAGGTCACCGGGTTCGAGCGCGTCGAGCGGCCGAGCGGCCGCTGGTCGACCAGGGTGACGTCCTCCAGCGCCTCGAGGCCCGCGAGCGCGTCGCACTCCCCAGGCTCGACGTCGACGACGCCGCGCGAGCGCTGGTAGGTGCCGTAGAGGACGTTCTCGACCAGCGTCGACTTGCCGGAGCCCGAGACGCCGGTGACCGCCACCATCAGGCCGAGCGGGAACTCGACGTCGACGTCGCGCAGGTTGTGGGCGCGGGCGCCGCGGATCACCACCCGCGGCCACTTCGACAGCTCCTCCTCGAGGGTCTCCCAGCCCTGCTCGCGGCGGAAGCGCGACAGGTGGCGGCGCGCCTGGGTCGGCGGCCGCTCGCGCAGGTAGCGGGCGGTCAGCGACTCGGGGTGGGAGAGCACCTCCTCGACCGTGCCCTCGGCCATCAGCCGGCCGCCGTGCTCGCCGGCGCGCGGCCCGAGGTCGATCAGGTGGTCGGCGCCGCGGATCAGCGTGCGGTCGTGCTCGACCACCAGCACCGTGTTGCCGCGCGCCGCCAGGTCGCCGAGCAGCGCCAGCAGCTTCTCCGAGTCGGCCGGGTGGAGGCCGATGGTCGGCTCGTCGAGGACGTAGAGCGTCGAGGTGAGCCCGGAGCCGAGCGCCGCCGCCAGGTGGATGCGCTGCGTCTCGCCGCCGGACAGCGTGCGCGCCTGGCGGTCGAGGGTCAGGTAGTCGAGCCCGACGCGGTGCAGCACCTCGACGCGCTCGCCGATCTCCTCCAGCAGGTGGCCGGCGAGCTCGCGCTGGCGCGGCGTCCAGGGCTGCTCGGCGAGCCAGCGGCGCAGGGCCTCGACCGACAGGGCGGCGAGCTCCGGCAGGGTGCGGCCGTTCAAGCGTACGGTGCGCGCCTCGGGCTGCAGGCGGGTCCCCCCGCAGTCCGGGCAGCGGTCGTAGGAGCGGTAGCGGGCGAGCAGCACGCGCACGTGCACCTTGTAGACGCGGTTCTCGAGCCAGCGGAAGAAGCCGTCGAGGTTGGTGAAGCCGCGGCCGCTCCACACCCACTCGCGGTCCTCCTCGGAGAGCTCCGCCCACGGCACGTCGAGCGGCACGCCGCGCTTCCTGGCCGCCTCGTGCAGCTCGTCGTAGAGGTCCTCGTAGGCCGGCGTGTTCCACGGTGCGATGGCGCCCTGCACCAGGGTGCGCGACGGGTCCGGCACGACGCGCCCGCGGTCGATGCCGATGACGCGGCCGAAGCCCTGGCAGGTGTCGCAGGCGCCGAGCGGCGAGTTGAACGAGAACAGCGCCGGCGTCGGCCGCCGCCGGGTGGCGCCGCACACCGGGCAGGTGAGCTCGCGGCCGTAGTGGCGCACCGCGCCGCCCTCGCCGTGCAGCTCGACGCGGCCGCGGCCGAGGCGGTAGGCGTCCTCCACGGTGTTGGCCAGGCGGCCCTCGGCGGCGCCGGCCTGGAAGCGGCCGAGCACCAGGGGCAGCGGGTCGAGCGCCTTCGGCCACTTCACACCGGGCTCCATGCGCACCAGCTCGCCGGTGGCCTCGTCCAGGCGGCGCAGGAAGCCCTGGCGCACCAGCTCGTCGAGCGCCTCGTCGGCGCGCTTGCCCGGCCGCGCCACGCGCGCCACCACGGTGAACCGCTCGCCGGCCTCGCCGGCGGCCGCCGCCACCGCCACCTCGTCCGGCTGGTGGCGGACGACCGGGCCGTGGCCCTCGGGGCACTCGACCTCGCCGAGGTGGGCGAAGAGCAGGCGCAGCACGTCGTACGCCTCGGTGATGGTGCCCACGGTCGAGCGCGCGTTGCGGATGGCGTTCTTCGCCTCCAGCGCCACCGCCGGCTGCACGTTGCGCACCTCGTCGACCGGCGGCCGCTCCATCTGGTCGAGAAACTGCCGCGCGTAGGTCGACATCGACTCGACGAAGCGCCGCTGCCCCTCGGCGAACACGGTGTCGAAAGCGAGCGACGACTTGCCGGCGCCCGACGGCCCGGTGACCACCGTCACCTTGCCGTGCGGCACCCGGCAGTCCACCCCCTTCAGGTTGTGGGTGCGGGCGTTCCTGACCTCGATGGCGGTGACGGCGTCGGACATCGGTCGTGTCCGCGCGGCGGGGTACGGCGGGCGCGCGGACCGACCATCATCGCGCGGGCCGGGGGCGCGTGGATGCGCCGGGTATGCTGAGCTGAGAACGACTCGGAGGTGGTGGTGAGCCCGGAAATCTACGACGCGATGCGCATTGAGATCGAGCGCGGGCAGCTCTGGGACCAGGCGATCGCCCGCTTCGAGGCCGGGGAACGGGGTGTGGAGGCGAGGGCCGCCATCGACCAGGTGGCGGCACGGACCAAGCCGGGACGGTGACCCGAACCTACGAGGCGCCGTCGCCGCCGTCGTCCTCGGTGGTGCCGGCGTCCTCGGAGGCGCCCTCCCGCGGGTCTTCGGCCGCGCCCTCGTCCTCCTCGGCGCTCTCCTCGGCGGCGGCGGCGCGCGGGTCCTCGGAGCCGGCTGCGGGCTCCTCGGCGGGCTCCTCGGCGGGCTCGTTCCTGGGCTCGGGGGCCGCCGGCGTCTCCTCGTTGGTCAGCAGGCGGCGGCCGCGGGTGCTCTCGTCGGTCTGGATGATGCGCACGTCCTCGCCCTCGCCCTCCAGACGCATGCCGCCTTCGTCGGCAGGGGTTCCGGGAGGCCGCTCGGGGGCCGCCTCGCCGCGCGGCCGCTGGCGCGGGTCGAGCCGCGGGTCGTCCCCCCGGCGCCAGCGCGGCGAGCGGCTCAGCCCGTCGTCGCCGGGAGGCCGGCCCTCGCCGACGCGGTCCGTGGGGTAGGAGCCCGGGGTGCGGCGGACGGCCTGGCCACCCCCGTCGCCGGCGTCGCCGCCGCCGTCCTCGTCGCTCCCGAAGACGCGGTTGAGCCAGCGGCGGAACGGATGGCGCCCGTCCTCCGGCTCGGCGGTACCGTCCTCGTCCCGCTCGTCGCCGTAGGGATCGCCGCCGTTCGGGTCGTAGCCATCCCGGCGCTCCCAGTAGTCGCGCCACTGGCTCCAGGCGTCGTGGACGTGGCAGGTCTGGCCCGGCACCTGGCCCGTCGGGTACACCTCGGTGACCGTGTACGGGCAGTACTCGGTGGCCAGCTCGCCGGTGGTGGGATCGATCACCGCCGTCGCCACGCCGGCCGGCTGGGTGAAGTTCGGGTAGCCGCCGCTGGGCCGCACCGCGTTGGTGAAGCGCGCCCAGATCGGCACCCCGGCGCGGGCGCCGGAGAGGTTGGTGGGGCGGTTGTCGTCGTAGCCCACCCACACGGTCGTCACGCGGTCCGGCGAGTAGCCCGAGAACCAGCTGTCGCGCCGCTCGTTGGTGGTGCCGGTCTTGCCGGCCAGCGGGCCGCTCACCCCCTGGCGCCGCGCCGAGGCACCGGTGCCGCGGTCGATCACCCCCTGCAGCATGTGGGTGACGAGGTACGCCGTCTCCGGCGAGATCACCCGTTCCGGCGCCGGCAGCGCGCCGCCCTCCATCGGCTTGCCCCAGGGGTCGAGGACGCCGTCGAGGGCGTGCACCGGCGGCCGCTGGCCGCCCGCCGCGAAGGTGGCGTAGACGGTGGCGAGCTGTATCGGCGTCACCTCGAAGGCACCCAGCGCGATCGCCGGCACCGGGTCGAGCGCCGTCTCGACGCCCAGCGCCTGCGCCACCTGCACGACCCGCCCCAGGCCCTCCTGCAGCGCCATGCGCGCGGTGGCGACGTTCAGGCTCTTCTCCACCGCCTGGCGCACCGTCACCCAGCCGTGGTAGCCGCCGCCGGAGTTGCGCGGCGTCCACGGCTTGCTGCCCGCCTGGCGCACGGTGAGCGGCGCGTCCTCGATGAAGGCCGCCGGGTACGCCTTGCCGTCCTCGAAGGCGGCGGCGTAGACCACCGGCTTGAAGGCGCTGCCCGCCTGGCGCATGGCGTCGCCGGCGCGGTCGAACTGGCTCTCGCCGAAGTCGCGGCCGCCGACGTAGGCGAGGATGCCGCCGTCGCGCGGGTCGATCGAGATCAGCGCCGCCTGCAGCGGCCCGCCGTCGCCCCGCCGGCCCTTCTCCCAGCCGTTCTCCAGCGCCTCGACGCCCCACACCGCCGCCTCTTGCGCCTTCTGCTGGTCGCGCCAGCTCAGCGTCGAGAGGAGCTGGTAGCCGCTGCCCTCGAGGTCGTCGACGCCGAAGCGCTCCTCGGCCTCGCCGCGCGCGTGGTTGGCGAAGTACTGGGCGCGGCGGCGCACCACCGGCATCGGGTTGACGGCGAGCGGCCGCTCCTTGGCCGCGGCCGCCTGCCCGGCCTCGATGAAGCCCTCCTCCGCCATGCGGTCGAGCACCCAGTCGCGGCGCTCCCTGGAGTCCTCCGGCTTGGTGGTCGGCATGTACCACGCCGGCACCTGGATCATGCCGGCCAGCGTCGCCGCCTCGCCGAGGTCGAGCTGCTCGACGCTCTTGCCGAAGTAAGCCCGCGAGGCCGCCCCGACGCCGACCAGGCTGACGTTGTTGGAGACGCCGAGGTAGATCTCGTTGAAGTAGGCCTGCAGGATCTGGCGCTTGCTGTAGCGCGCCTCGATCAACAGGGCGAGCACCGCCTCGCGCGCCTTGCGGGAGAGCGTGCGCTCGCTGGTCAGGTAGAGGTTCTTGACCAGTTGCTGGGTGAGGGTCGAGCCGCCCTGGCTCACCCCGCCGCCCTCGATGTTGACCCAGGCGGCGCGCGCGATGCCGCTGAGCGACAGGCCGGTGTGGCGGAAGAAGGTCTCGTCCTCGGCCGCCAGCACGGCCCAGATCAGCTCCTCGGGCACGGCGTCGATCGGCACCGGCCGGCGCTCCTCCATCTGGTCGCCGAAGTACGACGCCAACAGCACCGGCTCGAGCTGCGCCGACGGCAGGGCGTTACCGTCGAGAGTGAGGCTGCCCACCCGGCGGCCGTTGTGGCCCACCTCGAGGAGCTGCGCGTCGAGGTGGCCGTCGACCGTCGGGTGGCGGCGCAGGTGGACGATCAGCGTGCCGTCGCCGGAGTGGAAGCTGCCGGGGGTGCGGCGCGCCTCCTCCGCCGAGGCCTCGGCGTAGCCCTGGTCGACCAGCTCGGCCACCACCTCGTCGGGGCGGAACGCCTCGTCGACGCGCAGCACGGTGGGGCTGGCATAGAGCCGCGACGGCTGGCGGGTGGGCAGCTCGTCGAACTCCCCGGAGGTCTGCCAGTACGGCCACAGCAGCCACACCAGGCCCGCCAACATGACGGCCAGGACGGCGCCGGCGAAGAGGTGGAAGCGGCGGCTGCGCAGCAGGCGCGACACGCGGTCTCGGGGCGGCGGGCTGGTGCGGCGTACGATCATCGGGTTCTCGTGTCTGCGCTCGTGTCCGCGGGCGTGTCCGGCGGGCCTCAGCGGCGGTGGGACGACGGCGCCCGGCGCCGGGAAGCTTCCGGCCGGAGGCCGTGTTGCGGTAGGCTGCGCAGTCTCGCGCCGCCCCCCGGCTCCGCCCGTACTGACCCCCCAGGCTGCAAGATCCGATCCACTCCCGCGGGCGCCGCCGCGGGCCCCCGCAACTGCGCTTCACCGAAGGACGTTCCGACGATGATCGCCGTCTCCGACCTGGCCAAGAGCTACGGACCTCAGACCCTGTTCGAGGGCGTCTCGATCCAGTTCAACCCGGGCAACCGCTACGGGCTGGTGGGCGCCAACGGCTCGGGCAAGTCGACCTTGATGAGGATCCTCGCCGGCCAGGAGCCGCCGAGCGCCGGCACCGTGTCGCTGCCCAAGCGGCTGCGCCTCGGGGTGCTCAAGCAGGACCACTTCGCCCACGAGGCGCAGCCGATCCTCGACGTCGCGATGATGGGCGACCGCGAAGTGTGGGACGCCATGGTCGAGAAGGAGGAGGTGCTGGCGCGCGCCGACCAGGAGTTCGACGCCGACCGCTACGCCGACCTCGAGGACCTCGTCCTGCGCCGCGACGGCTACACGCTCGAGCCGCGGGCGGCGGAGGTGCTCGAGGGCCTGGGCATCCCCACCGAGGTGCACCGCGACCCGCTGTCCACCCTCTCCGGCGGCTTCAAGCTGCGCGTGCTGCTGGCGCAGGTGCTGGCGGCGCGCCCGGACGTACTGCTGCTCGACGAGCCGACCAACCATCTCGACATCCTCTCCATCCGCTGGCTGGAGAAGTTCCTCGAGGGTTTCGCGGGCACGGTGATCGTCATCTCGCACGACCACCGCTTCCTCGACAACGTCTGCACCCACATCGCCGACGTCGACTACCAAACGGTGATCCTCTACAAGGGCAACTACACCGCCTTCGTCGCGCAGAAGGCGGCGGAGCGCGAGCGCCGCGAGCTCGAGATCGGCCGCCGCGAGAAGCAGATCGCCGACCACCAGGCGTTCGTCGACCGCTTCCGCGCCAAGGCCACCAAGGCGCGCCAGGCGCAGTCGAAACAGAAGCTGATCGACAAGATGGCCGACGAGCTCGAACCGCTGCCCACCTCGTCGCGGCGCTATCCGGTGTTCCGCTTCCAGCAGAGCCGGCCGAGCGGCAAGCAGGCGCTGGCGGTCGAGGAGATCGCCAAGTCCTACGGCGACAACCGCGTGCTCCACGACGTCACGCTGGTCGTCGAGCGCGGCGACCGCATGGCGATCATCGGCCCCAACGGCATCGGCAAGTCGACGCTGCTCAAGATCGTCATGGGGCAGGTGGAGCCGGACGGCGGCGTCGTCGAGTGGGGCTACGAGGCGCGCCCCGGCTACTTCGCCCAGGACCACCGCGAGCAGCTCGGCGACTCGCGCCAGTCGGTCGAGAGCTGGTTGTGGGACGTCGCGCCCGGCGAGCCGATCGGCTTCGTGCGCGGCAAGCTCGGCCAGGTGCTGTTCTCCGGCGACGAGGTCGAGAAGGCGGTGGGCTCGCTGTCGGGCGGCGAGGCGGCGCGCCTGGTCTTCTGCCGCCTGATGGTCGAGAAGCCCAACCTGCTGATCCTCGACGAGCCGACCAACCACCTCGACCTCGAGGCCATCGAGTCGCTGGTCGAGGCGCTCGACGACTACGAAGGCACGCTGATCTTCGTCTCCCACGACCGCTGGTTCGTGTCGCGGCTGGCACGGCGCATCGTCGAGATCACGCCGGACGGCCTCAACGACTTCAAGGGCAGCTACGAGGAGTACCTCGAGAAGTGCGGCGACGACCACCTCGACGCCGACTCGGTGCTGCTGCGCGTGCGCCGCGACAAGCGCAAGGACAAGAGCGCGCCGCCGCAGGACGACGCCGAGCGCCGCGAGGCGCAGAAGCGGCTGCGCACGCTGGCCGGCCGGCGCGAGGAGGTCACCGCCACCGTCGAGCGGCTGGAGGCGCGCATCCACGAGATCAACGAGGTGTTCTGCGACCCCACCTTCTTCGAGAAGACGCCGCACGCCAAGGTGTCGAAGCTCGAGCACGAGCAGAAGGAGCTGTCGGCGCAGGTCGACGAGCTGATGGGCGACTGGCAGCGCCTGGAGGAAGAGATCGACGCCCTCGGCGGCGCCTGACACCCGCTGGCCGAAGATCGCGCCAGGCCGTGGTAGCTTCGCCGCCCATGGAGCCGGCTCCGCGCGCGGCGGCCGCCGCCGAACCCGCCGTCCCGGCCGCTCCCGGCGCGCCGCCCGCCGAGCCGCGCCCCGTGCACGTCGCCTGGCGCGGCTGGGCGTGCCTGCTGGCCGCCGGCGGATTGATGCTGCTCTACCTGCTGGCGCAGGGGCTGGTGATGGGCCTGCTGGCGGGGTTCGAGCTGGCGGCGGCGGGAGCCTTGCCGGCGGACCTCGGCGCCGCCCTCGGCGACCACCTGGAGCGCCACTCCGGCCGCTTCTTCTCGCTGGCGATGCTGCTCGCCGCGCCGCTGGTGGTGGCGGCGGCGGCGGGGGCGGCGTGGCTGGCGACGCCGGCCGCGGCGCCGTCCGGCGAGCGCCGGGCCGCCGTGCGCCGCTTCCTCGGGCTCACCCCGCCGCGCTGGCTGCGCCT
>CAZLBJ010000609.1:0-2656 GCA_964557755.1 uncultured Thermoanaerobaculia bacterium | reverse complement strand
ACGGCGACCTTCGCGCCGTCGCTCTTGCGGGTGACGATGCGGTACTGGCCCTGCTGGTAGCCGACCACCTCGGCGACGTCACCGGCGCCCGCCAGGTAGAGCACCAAGTGCTGGCCCTTGCGGAAGGTGGGGAAACCGTGGGCCTGGATGTACACGGGGCCGACCTGGCCCCCGAAGGTGCGCACCACCACCACGCCTGGGGCGGTGCCGGCGAAGGTCTCGTCCACCTTGACCGAGGCCTCGGTGATGATGGCGGTCGCCTCGTCGTTCCAGAACGAACGGACGTCCGTCACCTGGCCCCGCACCACCGCGTCCGACGCGCGCACCAACGCCCTCTGGTCCATGGCCAGGAAGGTCGAGGCGGCTGCCGGCAGCGCGGCGGCGACCAGCGCCACCAGCGTCGCGAACAGGACTGCTCTCTTCATTGGGTCTCCTCTGTGCTTTCGGTCCCCAGGAGGGGGTCATCAACCATGCCCGACGGCACGGGTCGCCCCGGCCGCCGGAATCCGGCTCGAAAGTAGATGCGGACATCCTCTAGAGCAACGGCCGCGCCAAGCGGCCACCGACGGCGCGGATCGGCAAAACCACCCATGGACATGGGTCTCTTCAACTCTTCACGGATTTAGCGAGGGCACCGCGTCCGGATCAGTTCTTGATCCTGTGGGTCACTGGATGACCCGCAATTGGGTCAGGAACGGCTCCGGCGACCGCCTGCCGGTGCCTGCTGCTATCGTTGCTCCCCGTGAGCGAGCCCCTCCCCCTGCACGAAGAGGAGTCCCTCGGCAAGGCGTACGACGCGCGCCTGATGCGCCGCCTGCTGGGCTACGTGAAGCCCTACCGCGGCATGGCGGCGACGGCGGTGGCGCTGATCCTCGCCTCGTCGCTGCTGCAGCTCGTCGGGCCGCTGGCGACGGCGGTGGCGCTCGACCTCTTCATCCGCCCGCAGGGCGAGGAGACGCGCGTCTCGGCGCCCAGCCGGTGGGTGCAGGAGGTGATGGCGGCGCAGGGTTGGCAGCCGACGGCGACGGAGGGCATCGTGGCCACCGCCGCCGTCTTCCTCGCCTCGCTGGCGCTGACCTTCGTGGTGCTCTACCTGCAGAGCTGGGTGATGCTGCTGATGGGGCAGTACATCATGCGCGACCTGCGGCGGGAGATCTTCGGCCACCTGCAGCGCCTGCAGGTCGCCTACTACGACCGCAACCCGGTGGGCCGCCTGGTGACGCGGGTGACCACCGACGTCGATGCCTTGAACGAGCTGTTCACCGCCGGCATCGTCTCCATCTTCGGCGACGTCATGCTGCTCACCGGCATCGTGTGGGTGCTCTTCTGGCTCAACTGGCGCCTGGCGTTGGTCACCTTCTGCATCCTGCCGATGCTCGCCGCGCTCACCCTGTGGTTCAAGCTGCGGGCGCGGCAGACCTACCGCGACGTGCGGGTGAAGATCGCCCGCATCAACGCCTTCCTGCAGGAGCACATCAGCGGCATGTCGGTGCTGCAGCTCTTCAACCGCGAGGCGGCGGCGCTCGAGGAGTTCCGCGGCGTCAACCGCGAGCACCGCGATGCCAACGTGCAGGCGATCTTCTACTACGCGGTCTACTACCCGGCGGTCGAGCTGGTGACCGCCCTCGGGCTGGGCCTGATCATCTGGTACGGCGGCGGTCGGGTGATGGCGGGCGCGCTGTCGATCGGCGCCCTGGTGGCCTTCCTGCAGAACGCGCAGCGCTTCTACCAGCCGCTGTCGGACCTGTCGGAGAAGTACAACATCGTGCAGGCGGCGATGGCCAGCTCGGAGCGCATCTTCCGCCTGCTCGACCGCGAGCCGGAGATCGTCTCGCCGCCGGACGCCTACCGGCCGGCGGACGGCCGCGCCGCCGGCGCCATCGAGTTCGACGGCGTCGGTTTCGCCTACAAGCCGGGCGAGCCGGTGCTCGAGGAGGTCTCGTTCCGGGTGGCGCCGGGGGAGATGGTGGCGGTGGTCGGCCACACCGGCGCCGGCAAGACGACGCTGACCAACCTGCTGCTGCGCTTCTACGACGTCGAGCGCGGCGCGGTGCGCGTCGACGGCGTCGACGTGCGCGACTGGGACCTCGGCACGCTGCGCCGCTCGGTGGGCATGGTGCTGCAGGACGTCTTCCTGTTCAGCGGCACGATCGGCGGCAACGTCCGCCTCGGCTGCCGCACGCTGTCGGAGGAGCGGGTGCGCTGGGCGGCGCGCGAGGTCGAGGCGCTGCCGTTCATCGAGCGGCTGCCGCAGGGTTTCGACGCCCCGGTGCGCGAGCGCGGCGCGGGTCTGTCGGTGGGCCAGAAGCAGCTCATCGCCTTCGCTCGCGCCCTCGCCTTCGACCCGCGGATCCTGATCCTCGACGAGGCGACGTCGTCGATCGACACCGAGACCGAGCAGCTCATCCAGCGGGCGCTGCACCGCCTGCTCGAGGGCCGCACCAGCCTGGTCATCGCCCACCGCCTGTCGACCATCCAGCGCGCCGACCGCATCCTGGTGATGCACAAGGGCCGCCTCCGCGAGCAGGGCACCCACCAGCAGCTCCTCGCCCAGAGAGGCATCTACCACCGGCTGTACCAGCTCCAGTACCGGGACCAGGAGATGGCGGCGGCGGGTTGACGTCGAAACGTCAAGGTCAACGTCAACAACGTCAAC
>CAZLBJ010000608.1:0-15341 GCA_964557755.1 uncultured Thermoanaerobaculia bacterium | reverse complement strand
GGTGAAGGCGGCGGTCGGCTCGCAGCGGCTGACGCGGATGGTCGTCGAGTCGGTGCGCGTGGTGTCGCCGGCGCCGACCGTGACCATCACGTTGAACGAGTTGGCGTTGAGGGCCACCAGGTCGCCGGAGTCGACGCGCAGCGTGTCGCGCGCCTCCCCGCGGGAGTTGGTCCGTACGATGCTGCCGCCGGACTGCAGCCGCCCCACCTCGGTGCCGAAGTTGACCGTCGCGTCCGCCAGCGGCTCGCCGTCGGAGTCGCGCACCACGGCCAGCAGCGAGATCGTGCCGCCGCTCTCGCCGACCTGCGAAGGCGTCGCCTGCAGGCTCACCCCCGACGCCACGTCGCCGATCATCACTTCCACGGTCACCGCCTCCGCCGAGCCGGAGCGGGCGGTCACCGTCGCGGTGCCGATCTCGCCCTCGCCGCGCAGGGTGGCGCGTGCCGTGCCGTCGTCGTCGATCTCCACCTGCTCGTCGATCGAGCCGAGGGTGGTGTCCAGGCGCACGAGGGTGCCGGGGTTGACCGGCGTGCCGTTGGCGCGCAGCGCCGTCACGCGGATGGTCGACGTGCCGTTGGCGCTGATCTCGCCGGGCGAGGCGGAGATGGACAGGAGGGTACCCGCCGGTGCCACCGGCGAGGCGCTGTCGCACGCCAGGCCGGCGAGCAGCAGACACACCACGAGACTCGAAACAAGCGTCGTTCTACTCATCGCTCTCAGTATACGGATCGCGGCGACCGCCCGTCCAGGCGATCGCCGCGAGTGGACGTCGTTGCCCCGGTCCCGGCCGGGGCGGTCACTCAGTTGGGCGGCGCCTCCGTGTCGTCCTCGGCGCTGGAGCAGCCCGGATCGTCCGGGAAGTCGATCAACATGTCGCCGTCGTTGTCGATTCCGTCGTTGCACTCCGGCTCCGGCGGCGGCCCAGGACCGACGTCGTTGCGGCAGGACTGGTCGTCCGGGATGTAGGTGAACGCCTTGGTGAAGGTCACCGCGCACGTGGTGTTCCGGTTGGTCACCCGCACGTCCACCGAGGTCGGGACCCAGCGCTCGCCCATGCTGCCGTCGGCGTTGTCGTCGCAGGCCTCGGTGTTGAACTCGTCGATGGGGAAGAACGGCGTGCGGGCGACGATCTGCACTCCGTTGGCCGGATCCTCGCTGGTCACCTGCGCCGGGCGGCCGCCGACGAAGACGAGCGGATCGAACAGGTTCTCGCCCCGAATGGTGATCAGCGTCCCGCCGTCCTCGTCGCCGCTGTCCGGAACCACCGAGAAGATGATCGGCGTCAGCGGCGTCACCCGGTACGTCCAGGTCGGTGGTCCGCTGGCGGTCTCGCCACTGTTGATGTTGACCACCTCGACCGGTCCGGACGGATCGCTGCAGCCCGTGGTGCGGATGGCCGCCGTGCGCACGATGATCTCGGTGCCGGTGACCGACACGATGTGCTGCGCGAAGCCCGCCAGCTCCACCGCCACCGGGGCGCTGAAGCCCTGGCCGAAGATGGTCACCAGGTCGCCGCCCGTGTAGTCCCCCTCGGTCGGCGAGACCGCGGTGATCAGGATGTCCGAGCCGTAGCGGAAGGCGCTTGCCAGGGTACCCGTGCGGCCGCTGTCGAGGTTGCGCACGCGGATGGTGACGCTCTGGTTGCGCAGGCTCTGGCCGAAGCCGGTGGCCGGCGGCGCGATGACCACGATCCGCGTCGGCGTCACCGACTCGACCTGCGCCTCGAGGAAGGTGCCGCCGAGGCCGAACTCGACCTGCAGCGGCGTCTGGAAGCCCTCGCCGTTGATCGCCACCCGGGTGCCGCCCTCGTTGGACCCGGTGTTCGGCGCCACCGACAGCAGCACCGGCGTCTGGAGGTCCCCACCGCCGGGCGAGAAGGTGAAGGCGCCGGCCAGACTGTCGCTGGCCTGGCCCTCCTGGTTGACGTTGATGGTCACCGACACCGGCACGGTGACGGTCTGGTCCGGCGGGCTCGGCGACACCGGCGTGCGCACGCGGATGCGCGTCGGCGTCACGCTCAGCACCTGCGCGTTGATGCTGCCGAAGAGCACCCGTACCGGCTGCTCGAAGCCGCCGCCCTCGATGGTCACCGTGTCGCCCCCCTGCGGCGTGCCGACGTTGGGCTGGACGAAGGAGACGAAGAAGGTGTCGGCCTCCTGCACGTCGAGGGTGAGGCGCCCGATGCTGCCCGCCACGTTGGCGGTGATCACCACGCTGCCCTCGGCGTCGGCGGCCGGGAAGTACGGCACCTCGATGCGGCCGCCGGAGAGCTGGCCGGTGAAGGTGCCGGGGCCGCCTACGGTGCCGAAGGAGCCGGAGAAGGCGGACAGCACCACCGCCGTCCCGTTGGGCGCGTTTGCGCCGTTGTCGGCGCGCACGGCGCGCACCGTGATCACCACCGGGTCGTTGGAACCGGCCGGGATCGACGGCGGGCTGGCGGTCACCGTGACGTTGTAGGTCACCGAGGTGCCTCCGCCGCCGGTACCGGGCGGCGGGCCGGGGTTGCGCGTCGGCTCGGACGGCGAGTCGGAGGAGCAGGCGGTGGCCAGCACCAGGGCGCCGGCGGCGGCCCACAGGGACAGGGTGCGGAGGGCTCGGTGTGTGCTCATGTCTGGCGACCTCGAATTCGTGTACCGCTCAGGGGACGAACTCTACGTCGAACTGGATGGGCGCGGTGGCCACATCGTCGCCGGCGATGGTTCGTCCGAAGAAACGCATGGTGAAGGTGATCGTGATGACCGTGCTGCCGGTCTCCCCGTCGATCCCGCCGTTGAAGATCAGCAGGTCCGAAAGCGGGGGGTTGCGCAGCTGCTCGGCGCTCATGATGGGGAGGTTGTCGTAGGTCACCGTGCCGCCCACCGGCGCGACGCCGAAGACCGCCCGCACCAGCGGCGAAGGCACCCGCGTCCCGGTGTCGGCGCGGGTGTAGACCACCTCGTAGGAGCGCATCTCGACGTTCTGCAGAGCGCTGGTCGTGCCGTTGGGGTCCTTCGGGATGTTCTCGATGTCGATCGAGTCGATGGACAGCAGGTCGGCGGCGTTGACCGACGCGCGCGCCGGCAGGCCGTCGAAGTCGGTGACCGAGAGGATCACCGATCCCTCGCTCTCGTCGGTGCGGCTGTTGCACCCGCCGGCGGCCAGCATCGCCGCCAGCACCAGGACGACGGTGATCGATCTCTTCACGGCTTGGCTCCTGCTCCGGACTGTCGTGTCCACGGCCTCTCCCCTCGATGTTGCCCCGTCACAGCTTCACGATCCGCGGCGTGATGAAGATCAGCAGCTCGGAGTTCTCGTCGGACCGCCGCCGGTTCTTGAACAGGTGGCCGATGATCGGCACGTTGGCGAGGCCCGGCACGCGGTCCTCGCCCTGGTTGGTGGTGACCTCGTAGATGCCGCCGATCACCGTCGTCCCGCCGTCGCGGACGATGACGCGCGTCCGCGCCTCCTTGGTCGAGATCGGGGCGTTGGTGGCGCCGGCGACGGTGAGGCCGAACTCCGGGTTGCGCTTCTGGATGTTGATGTCCAGCAGCACCGTGCCCTCGGCGGTCACCTGCGGCGTGACGTCGAGGCGCAGGGTGGCGTTGACGAACTGCACGCTGACCGTGTTGTTGGCCACCGTCTGGATCGGGATCTGGATGCCCGACTGGATCGACGCCTGCTCGTTGTTGAGCGCCTGCACCTTCGGCGCGGAGAGGATGTTGATCAGGCCGTCGTTCTCCGCCGCCTGCAGAGTCGCGTCGAGGTTGAACGTGTTGAGGACGTTGCCCAGCGTGATGTCGATGATGCCGCTGTTCCCGCCGGTGAGCAGGTTGACGCCGCCCTCGACGGTGCCCTGGTTGGGGAAGACCAGGCCGGTGGTGTTGCCGAACTCCGGCGCCGAGACGCCGGTGAACCCCCACTCGATGCCCAGCGTGCGGGTGAAGTTCTTGCGCGTCTCGACGATGCGCGCCTCGATCATCACCAGCGGCTCGGGGATGTCGAGGTTCTCGATCACCGCGATGACGGTGTCGATGTAGTCCGGCAGCTCCTTGATGATCAGCGTGTTGGTGCGCGCGTCGACGATGACGGTGCCGCGCTGCGACAGGATGTTGCCGGCCTGGAGGACCTGGGCCACCGCGGCCGAGTTCGAGTAGGAGACGCGGCGGATGACGGTGGTCAGGGGGATCGACAGCGCCTTCGACGCCTCGAGCTGGCGGCGCTGCTCCGCCTCCGTCTGCAAGGTCGCGATGGGCGCGATGCGCATGATGTTGCCCTCGACCTCGTAGGACAGGTTGTTGATCTTGAGGATCTGCTCGAAGGCCTGGTCCCACGGCACGTCCTGCAGCTCCACCGTCACCGTGCCGCGGACGCCGGGCTGGATGACGATGTTGAGGCCGGACATGACGGCGAACGAGCGCAGCGTCTCCACCAGGTCGGCGTCGCGCAGGCTGAAGTCGAGGCGCTCGCCGACGTACTGGCGCTCGCCGCCGCCGACGGTGCGCGCGGTGAAGGCGTCCGGGCCCTCCGGCGTGGTGATCTCCAGCGGCTCGTCGCCGGAGAGGTCGCCGCGGTCGACGCGCGGCGGCAGGGGGCGCGGCACCGGCTCGGGGCGCACCCGGATCTCGACCTCCCGGTCGGCCGGGTCCTGCGGGTCGTTGGTGATCTCCACCTCGACGCCCTCGGGCTCGACCTCCACCTCGTCGATCTGCGGCGCCGGGTCCAGCGGCTCGGGGTCCAGCGGCCCGGGGTCCATCGGCGCCGGCATCGGCGCCGGGTCGGCGGCGGCGGCGCGGCGATCCGCGGCCGGCATGGCGGCAGGCGCCGAGCGCTGCTTGAGCGGCCCGTTGCCGTTGAGCTCGCCGAAGTCCACCACCAGCGTGTCGGCGGTGCGCTCGATGCGCGGCACCAGCGGCAGCTCGAGGTCGAAGACCACCCGCGACACCGGCTCCGGCGACGAGCGGAACTGCCCGACGCGCACGCGCTGGACGGCGCCGCCCACCGCCAGCGTCGCCGGCTCGACGGCGGCGACCACCCCGGCGAGGTCGATGACGAAGCGGTGCGGGTTGTCGAGGGCGAAGGTCGAGTAGGCGAACTGGCCGTCGCCGACGACGCGGACGACGGTGCCGTGCGACGTCGTCTCCACCGCCAGGCGGCCCACCCGGCTGGCCGCCTCTCCGGTCGGCGGCGGCGCGACGAAGGGATCGTCGGCGGTGCCGGCCTCGCTCGGATAGGCGGCGGCGTGGCGCGGCGCCGGCGCCCCGGCCCCGGGCTCCGCCTCCTCGACGAGCGGCTCTTGGAGCGGCTCGTCGAGCGGTTCGGTGGCGACGTCGTAGGCGCCGGGCACGCCCGGCTCGACGTCGGGCAGCGGCTCGTAGGACACCGGGTCCTCGGCCGGAGCGTCGTCCGGCGGCTCGACGGTGGCGACCGCCACCACGTCGCCCATCGGCGACAGCTCGATCTCGAGGCTCCTCCCCTCGCCGGAGACCGAGTGCTCGACCTCCTGGCGGGTGGCGACCACCAGCCGGGTGAGCGGCCCGCCTTCGCGCTGCGGCTGCTCGACGCGCACCGCCGACACCAGGCCGGAGTCGGGGTAGAGGTCGGCGACGCCGGCGCCGGGCACGCTGTTCGGGAGCTCGATCACCAGCCGCCCCTCCGGGTCGCGGAAGCTGGTCCACATCAGGGGGGCGTCCGCGGAGACCTCGAGGAAGACGTCCGGCGTCCCCTCGCGCAGCTCCAGGGCGCGGATCTCGGCCGGCTCGGCCGCGCGCGCCGCGGCGGCCTGCTCCGCGCCGGCCGGGGGCGGCGCGGACGGGCCGCTGCGCGCCGCCGAACCGCAGGCGGCCGCCAGCACCGCCGCGATCGGTAGCGCGACCAGTGCCTGCCGCGCTCTCCTCCTCCTGCTGCCTCGTTCATCCATGGCTTCTCGCCCCCTTCATCGGGACTCCCACGTCGACGGTCGGACCGCGACTCAAGGATTCAGCTTCTTGACGACTTCCCGGAACGGCTTCAGTGCCGTCGGGTCCTGCACGATCTGCTTGAAGACCACCTCGTTGCGGGAGATCGACAGCACGTCCCCGTCGTAGAGCTGGTCGTCGACCTTGATCAGGTAGCTCTTGTTCTGGTTCGCCGCCTGCACCTGCGCCACCCAGCCGCGCGGCGTACGGAAGATGCCGGAGATGGTGATCTCGTCGATCAGCAGGCCCGGGATGCCGTCCGGCCGCGGCCCCTGCGGCTCGTCGTTGTCGCGCGCCTGCAGCAGCGACTTGAACGGGTCGCGGCGGTCGCCGGGATCGTAGGTGTAGCCGCCGCCGCCGAGCACCGCCTCGTCGCCCTCGAGGATCGCCTCGATGTCGGGGACGTCGCCGTCCTCGGGGGCCTCGGCCTCCGCGGCGGCGTCGTCCTGCAGCGGCTCCTCGTCCTGGGCGAGGACCGCCGGCACCGGCAGCAGGGCCGCCGCCAGGAGCGCGAGGCCGAGCACCCGGAGCAGGCTGCGGCTAAGGCTGGGTCGCGGTCGCATCGGTCTCCTCCGGTTCCTTGTAGACGAACGTCTTGGCGGTGAACGTGGCCGCGATCGTCTCCTCGCGGCTGCCGCTGCGCACGTTGCGGGCGTTGATGCGCAGGTTCTCGATGTTGATGATGCGCGACAGGCGGCTCACCCGGTCGAAGAACATCGCCAGGTTGTGGTAGTCGCCGGTCAGGTTGATGTCGATCGGCCACTCGCTGTAGAACTCGCGCTCGACGAACCCCTTCGGGGTGAAGCGCTTGAAGCCGAAGTCCCCCTGCTCGGCGAGGGCGCGGACGCGGCGCAGCAGGTCCGGCGTGTTGCGCCGCGCCGGCAGGATGCGCAGCAGCTTGTCGAGTTCGAGCTCGAGGGTGCGCACCTGCTCGCGGAACTGCGGCAGCTTCTGCTTCATCGCCCGCCCCTCGATGATGCGCTGCTGCAGCTCCTCGAGGCGCGTCTCCTGCTGGTCGATGCGGTCGTACATCGGCGACAGCAGCCACCACCAGGCGATGCCCAGCAGCACCGCCGCGATCACCGCGCCGATCACCACGCCGTGCCACCACGGCTTGCCTTCCAGTCCGGTCTGCATCGCCATGGCGCCCTAGCCTCCCGCCGCGTCCGTCTCCGCCACCTCTGCTTCGTCCTCCGGCAGGTCGGCGTAGGTGTAGTTGAACTGGATGGCGAAGGTGTAGACGCCCGCCTCCCCCGTCTGGTTGAGGTCCTGGAGGATCGGCTCCTGGAACTCCACCACCCGGTCGAGGTTCTCGACGAAGGTGGCGACGGCGTTGGGGTTGAAGGCGCGGCCGACGAGGCGGATGCTGGTGGCGTTCATCTCCATCGCGTCGAGCCACAGCAGCTCCGGCAGGGCGCGGGAGATGGCGTCCATCACGTGCACCGGCCCGCGCTGGTTGCGCCGCAGTTGGTTGATCACCTCGATCTTGCGCTCGAGCTCCGCCTGCTTGGCCTTGTACTCCTCGACCTCGCGGATGATCGCCGCCAGCTCGTCGACCTCGCGCTGGCGCTCGGCGATCTCGACGTCGTTGCGCTCGATCTCGGCATGGGTCAGCCACCACCACACCCCGGCCGGCACCAGCCCCAGCAGCAGCAGGGCGGCCAGCATCAGGATCGCCGCGGCGTTCTCGCTCTGCAGGAACGAGGTGGCGGGCTCGCGCGACCGGCGCACCGCCGCCGGACGCTTGCCCTCCGCGAGTAGGTTGATCTTGATCAAGGCGCGCCTCGTCAATCTCCCTGACGCCGCACGGCCAGGCCCACCGCCACCGCCAGCATGGGGGCGATGGAGTCGAGCCACGCGGAGTCGAAGTCGCTCTCCCGGTAGTGGATGCGCCGCAGCGGGTTCATCAGCTCCACCGGTACCTGGAAGCGGTCCCGCAGCACCTGCTGCAGGTTCGGCGTGAGGGCGCAGCCCCCGGAGAGGACCAGCTCGTCGACCGGCCCCTCCGAGGAGGTCGCGGAGTAGAAGTCGAAGGTCTTCTGGATCTCCGAGGCCATCTCCGCCGACACCCCGTCGAGCACCGGCCGCACGTCGCCGGGCGCGTGGCGGCCGACTGACTCGCCGCGCTTGAGCAGCTCGGCCTGCTCGAACGACAGGTTCAGCTCGCGCTGCAGCTCCTCGGTGAACTGGTTGCCGCCGAAGGTGATGTCGCGCCAGAAGACGGTCGAGCCGCGGGCGATGACGTTGATGTTGGTCACCCCGGCGCCCATGTTGATCAGCGCCACGGTCTTCAGCGGGTCGACCTCGTAGTTGACCTCGTAGGCGTTCTGGATGGCGAAGGCGTCGACGTCGACCAGCGCCGGGGTCCTGCCGGTCTGGCTGATCACCGACGTGTAGTCGTTGACCTTGTCGCGCTTGACGGCGACCAGCAGCACCTCCATCTGGTCGCCGGCCCCACCGCCGCCCAGCACCACGTAGTCGAGGCGCACGTCGTTGATGTCGAAGGGGATGTACTGCTCCGCCTCCCACTGGATGGAGTCGGCGAGCTCGTCCTGGCTCATCGCCGGCACCTGGATCTTCTTGATGATGACCGAGTGGCCGGAGAGCGAGGTGGCGTAGTGGGGGGTCTTGACCCGCGTCTGCTCGTTGAGCTTGAGGATGGCGTCGACGACCAGCGACGAGTCCATGATCGAGCCGTCGACGATCGCCTCCGGCGACAGCAGCTCGACGCCGAGACGCTGCAGGTGGTACTCGCCCTTGCGCTCCTTCAGCTCGACGAGCTTGACGGCGGAGCTGCCGAGGTCCAAGCCGACGAGTCCCTTTGTGCGAGCGAAGAGCATTCAGGCTGTTCCCCCCGAAAAGCCAACGACGGACGTGGCTTAGGCCTCCTCAGTTAAAGCTTCGCTGGAGCGTACCAGCAAAAAACCCCCCGGTCAAGGAAGGAATACTCCTATGGCTATGCCTTGAATCTCCGGCCGATTATATACATCCGCCCGGCAATGGCAACCCAGGCCCGTCTCAGCGCCGCGCGACGACCAGCACCAGGCTCTCCTCGCCCGGGTTCTCGTCGTAGAGCACGGCGTTGGACAGGTGGTAGTAGGAGAGGCCCACCCACCAGCGCCCGCCGGCGCGCACCGAGACCTCGAGGCCGGAGCGGAACTCCACCGGTCCGCCGAGGTCCTTGCCGTCGCCCTCCTCGTAGAGGCCGGCGCCGGTGAAGGGGACGACGCGCCAGCGCTCCGGCCACCCCTCGCTCCAGATCTCGTGCAGCGGGACGCGCAGCGAGCCGTAGAGGTAGCCGCCGCCGTCGGCGTTCGCCATCACGCCGGCCGCCGGCTCGAGGGGCAGCTCGAAGGCGCCCAGCGGCAGCTCGAAGAGGCGGAAGCGGGCCTCGACGCCGGCCTCCGCCGTCTCGTCGCCGGTGCCGAGATCGAAGGCGCCCGCGTAGAGCGCCCACTCCGCCGCCGCCGCGGGGCGCGGGGCGAGGAGCGCCGGCACGGCGAGCAGCGCCAGGGCGGCGAGCGTTGCCGGCAGGCCGGCGGGCGGACGGGAGCGGGCGGAGGGCGGCAAGGCGCCGGGATGATAGCAGCCGCGGGTGCCGTCCGTTGCGAGCGTCTAAGATAGCCGGGTGAGCGCGCCAGACCTCTCCGTCGTCGTCCCGGTGTTCAACGAGGAGGACAACCTCCCGGTGCTCGCCGAGGAGATCGCCGCCGCCCTCGACGGCGCCGGTGCCCAGGGCGAAGCCCTGCTCTACGAGGTGCTGTTCGTCGACGACGGCTCGACCGACGCCTCGCCGCGGGTGCTCGCCGAGCTGGCGTCGCGCGACCGCCGCCGGCGCGTGCTGCGGCTGGCCCGCAACCGCGGCCAGTCGGCGGCGATGGCGATCGGCTTTCGCCACGCCCGCGGCCGCCTCACCGCCACCCTCGACGCCGACCTGCAGAACGACCCCGCCGACCTGCCGCGGCTGCTCGCCGAGCTCGACGGCGGCGACGGCGGCGAGGTCGACGTCGTCTGCGGCGTGCGCGCCGAGCGCCGGGACACCTGGCTGCGCCGCGTCTCCTCGCGCGTCGCCAACGGCGTGCGCAACCGGCTGACCGCCGAGTCGATCGCCGACGTCGGCTGCACCCTGCGCGTCTACCGCACGCGCTTCGTCGCCGACCTGCCGATGTTCACCGGCATGCACCGCTTCCTGCCGACGCTGCTGCGCCTGGCCGGGGCGCGGGTCAAGGAGGTGCCGGTGCACCACCGGCCGCGCCTCCACGGCAGTCCCAAGTACAACATTCGCAATCGCATCCGGGGCGCCCTGGTCGACCTCTTCGCCGTCCGCTGGATGCAGCGGCGGTGGATCGACCTGCGCGCCGTGGAGGAGGTGGTGGTTTGGGAAACGACGTCCTCGGCATCGACTCCGTCTGGCTGCTCATCGGCTTCCTCGGACAGGGCCTCTTCTTCGGCCGCTTCCTCGTCCAGTGGATCGCCTCGGAGCGCCAGCGGCGGAGCGTGATCCCCACCGCCTTCTGGTTCTTCTCGATCGGCGGCGGCCTGGTGCTGCTGTCCTACGCCATCCACCGCCGCGACCCGGTGTTCATCGCCGGCCAGGGCATGGGGCTGCTGATCTACTCGCGCAACCTGTGGTTCATCTTCCGCCGCCGCGCGGCAGCGGCGGAGGCCGGGGCCGCTCAGCCGCCCGAGCCGCGATGAGAGCCGTTGGCGGCGAGGGGGCGGCCCTCGTCACCCGCCGCCGCGACCTGCTGCTGCTCGCCGTCCTCGGCGCGCTCCTCTTCCTTCCCGGCCTCGGCCGGCGCGACCTGTGGAACCCCGACGAGGCGCGCTACGCGCAGGTGGCGCGCGAGATGTGGCAGGAGGGCTCGTGGCTCGTGCCGCGGCTCAACGGCGAGGTCTACGCGGAGAAGCCGCCGCTGCTGTTCTGGGCCATCGTCGCCTGCTCGCTTCCCGGCGGCGAGGTCACCGAGACCACCGCCCGGCTGCCGGTGGCGCTCGCCGCGATCGCCGCCATGCTGCTCGTCTTCCGTCTCGGCGAGCGCTTCTTCGGGCGGCGCGCCGGCTGGCTGGCGGCGGCCGCCTTCGCCACCTGCGCCAAGGTGCTGTGGCAGGGGCGCTTCGGGCAGATCGACATGCTGCTCACCGCCCTGGTCGCCGCCGCGGTGTGGTTCTGGGCGCGCGGCTGGAGCGAGGACCGGCCGCGCCTCTACCTGCTGTTCTTCCTCTTCGCCGGCCTCGCCACCCTGGCCAAGGGGCCGGCGGGGCTCCTGCCGCCGCTGCTGTCGATCGTCGCCTTCCTGCTGGTGGTGCGCGACCGCCGGGGGCTGGCCCGGCTCGGCGTCGGCCGCGGCCTGCTGCTATGGGCGGCGGTGGTGCTGGCGTGGCTGGTGCCGGCCGGTATCGAGGGCGGCCGCGGGTACCTCGAGACGATGGTGCTGCGCCAGAACGTCACCCGCTACGCCGACCCCTGGCACCACTACCAGCCCTGGTACTACTACCTCGCCGTGCTGCCGGCCGAGTTCTTCCCCTGGTCGTTCCTGCTGCCGACGGCGCTGGTGGTGGGCTGGCGGCGGCTGGTGCGCGGCGGCGCGGACGCCGCCGACGACGGCGACGGGAGGGCGCGCGCCGGCTTCCTCTTCGCCCTCTGCTGGATCGCGGTGACGCTGGTCTTCTTCTCCGTGTCGCCGGCGAAGCGGACGGTGTACGTCCTCACCCTCTACCCGGCCCTCGGGCTGGTGGTGGGAGCGGCGCTCGACCGGCTGGCGGCGGAGTGGCGGGCGGGCGGCGGCCCTGCGCGCGGCTGGCTGACCTGGCCGCTGGGGCTCCTGGCCGCGCTGTTCGCCGCCGCCGCCGCGGTGCTGCCGCGGCTCGGCGGCGCGCGGCCGGAGCGGGCGGTGCTCGGCGAGGGGTTCCTGTGGCTGCTCGAGGGCCTGCTGGTGGCGCTGGCGCTCGCCGCCGCCGCCGCCGGCGCGCGGGCCGGGCGGCGGCGGCCGGTGGCGGCGGCCGCCGCGCTGGCGGCCGGCATGGCGCTGCTGGCCACCGGCGCGGCGTTCCGCCTGCTGCCCGCCTTCGACGCCTTCAAGTCGGCGCGCGGGCTCTCCGAGGAGCTGCGCACGCACCTCGCGCCCGGCGAGGAGTTCGCCGTCTTCCCGCACCTCGACAACACCTTCCTCTTCTACACCGGCCACCGCGCGGTGCCGGTGGCGACCGCCGCCGAGGTGCGCGCCTTCATGGACCGCCCCGGCCGCGGCTGGCTGGTCGCCGAGCGCGACGACTGGCGCAAGCTCGACCCGCCGCCGCCGCTCGTCGAGGTCGACCGTGACGCCGACCCGCGCGAGGGCTACCTGCTGCTCACCGAGCCGCCGGCGGCGCCGGAGCGCTGAGCAGCAGCGGCTCACTCCTCCCGCGGCAGTAGCAGCCGCTCGATGCGCTTCGCCTTGCCGGTCGTCTCGTCGACCTCGACGAGCACCCCGGCGAGGCGGACGTCGCGCTTGGCGACGTCGAACGAAGAGGGAGTCTGGAGCAGGAAGCGGGTCAGCACGCGGTCGGCGCGGACGCCGATCACCGACTCGTAGGGGCCGGTCATGCCGGCGTCGGTGAGGAAGGCGGTGCCGCCGGGGAGGATGCGCTCGTCGGCGGTCGGCACGTGGGTGTGGGTGCCGACCACGGCGCTCACCCGGCCGTCGAGGTGCCAGCCCATCGCCTGCTTCTCGCTGGTCGTCTCGGCGTGGAAGTCGACGAAGACCACCTTCACCTCCGGGCCGAGGCCGGCGAGCAGGGTGTCGGCGCCGCGGAACGGGTCGTCGAGGGTCTTCATGAAGACGCGTCCCTCGAGGTTGATCGTCGCCACCGGTACGCCGGCCGCCGTGGCGCCGACGTAGAGGCCGCTGCCGGGGTTCCCCGGCGGGTAGTTGTGGGGGCGCAGCAGGCGCGGCTCGCGCACCAGCAGCTCGTGCGCGTCCTTCTTGTCCCACACGTGATTGCCGGTCGTATAGCAGTCGATCGGCAGGCGGTCGATCTCCTCGAACACCGGGTGGGTGACGCCGCTGCCGCCGGCGGCGTTCTCGATGTTGACGATGGTGTAGTCGACGCGGTGCTGGTCGACGAGGCGCGGCAGCATCTCGGCGAGGACGCGGCGGCCGGGCTTGCCCACCACGTCCCCCACGAAGAGGATTCGGATCATCTCGGGGTTCGTACCTTCAGCGTGCGTAGTCGATGGAGCGGGTCTCGCGGATCACGGTGACCTTGATCTGCCCCGGGTAGGTCATCTCCTGCTCGATCTTGCGGGCGATGTCCTTGGACAGCCAGATCGCCTGCTCGTCGGGGATCTTCTCGGAGTCGACGATGATGCGGATCTCGCGCCCGGCCTGGATGGCGTACGTCTTCTGCACCCCCTTGAAGCTCGCCGCCAGCTCCTCGAGCTTCTCGAGGCGGCGCACGTAGGCCTCGAGGATCTCGCGGCGGGCGCCGGGGCGGGCGGCGGAGAGGCCGTCGGCGGCGGTGACCAGCACCGCTTCCACCGTCTCGGGCTCGTAGTCGCCGTGGTGGCAGGCCATGGCGTGCACCACCCTCTCGTGCTCGCCGTACTTGCGCAGCAGCTCGATGCCGAGCTCGAGGTGGGTGCCGTCGAGCTCGCGGTCGACCGCCTTGCCGATGTCGTGGAACAGCGCGCCGCGGCGCGCCACGTGGACGTCGGCCTTGAGCTCCGCCGCCATGACTCCGGCGAGGAAGGCGACCTCCTTGGAGTGCTGCAGCACGTTCTGGCCGTAGGAGGTGCGGTAGCGCAGCTTGCCGAGGAGCTTCACCAGCTCCGGGTGGACGCCGGGGACGTTGAGCTCGAGCAGCGCCGCCTCGCCGCCCTCGACCACCTGCGCCTCGAACTCGGCGCGGGTGCGCTCGACCAGCTCCTCGATGCGCGCCGGGTGGATGCGGCCGTCGGCGATCAGGCGCTCGAGCGCGACGCGGGCGATCTCGCGGCGGTAGGGGTCGAAGCCGGAGAGGATCACCGCCTCCGGCGTGTCGTCGACGATCAGGTCGATGCCGGTGGCCGCCTCCAGCGCCCGGATGTTGCGCCCCTCGCGGCCGATGATGCGCCCCTTCATGTCGTCGTTGGGCAGCATGACGACCGACACGGTGGTCTCCGAGACGTAGTCGGAGGCGGCGCGCTGCACCGCCATGCCGATGATCATCTGCGCCTTCTTCTGCGCCTGCTCGCGGGCCTCGTCCTCCAGCCGCTTCATCAGGTGGGCGGCGTCGATGCGGGCGTCGTTCTCCATCACCCGCAGCAGCTCGTCCTTGGCCTGCTGGGCGGTGAGGCCGGCGATCTGCTCGAGCTTGCCGCGCTCCTCGGCGACGAGCTGGTCGAGCTCCGTCTCGCGGCGCTCGAGCGCCCGCTCGCGCTTGGACACCTCGCGGTCGAGGGCGGCGGTCTCGGTGTCGCGGCGCGCCAGGTCCTCGCTCCGGCGGTCGAGGGAGTCCTCCTTCTGGTTGAGGCGGCGCTCCAGCGCCTCGAGCTCGGTGCGGCGCTTGTAGGAGACCTTCTCGAACTCGCTCTTGGCCTGCAGGAGCTTCTCGCGCGCGGCGACCTCGGCCTCGCGCAGCTTGGCTTCGCTCTTCTGGTCGGCCTCTTCGAGGACTTTGGCCGCCTGGCGGCGGGCCTGGGCGGCGGTGCGCTTGCCGACCCGGCGCAGCAGCAGCCACCAGGTCAGCAGCACCAGCAGGGCGGCGGCGAAGATCGCCGCCGCGACCATCATGTCGGCGGCGTAGAGACTGCTGTCCACGAGCCATCCCCCCTGTTCGCGACAGGGGGTTCGGGTGGAGCGGGAGGGAAAGACAATCCCCCGCGGAGCCGTGTCGGGCGGACGCTAGTTAGAACCTTAGCGCCAAGTGGGTGTCCGCACCGCGAGCCGTTAGACTCCCTGATCGCCTTGCGGCGCAGGGCATGCACAGGACCGCGGGATGTGAGACTCCCGTTGTATGTATGTTGGCTCTACCGCTTGTTGACCCGATCACGTACCCCGCAGGGAACACTCGATCCATTGGTCCTTCGACGACTATCACGGGTGCCGGCTCTGGGCGTGTCAACGGACCAGAGCCTCGGCCAATTCCCCGGTCAATGCGGTCACCCGCTCCTTGATCTCGACCCGTTCCCCTTGCTGTCTGGTTCGAATCTGCAAAAGCTCGTCCGCGAGGTTGAGGGCCGCCAGGATGGCCAGCTTCGCCGTATCCGCCGTACGCGCGTGGCCGGAGACCTCGCGCATCTTGCTGTCGACCAGTGCGGCGACCTCCTGGAGGTACCCCTCGTCGTCGCGGCCGCGGACGCGGTAGACGGCGCCGAAGATCTCCACTTCGGTGATGTCGTCGGCCTGGGTCGTCTGCGCGTCCACGGTCACCTCGGGTCCGCCTCCC
>CAZLBJ010000607.1:0-2968 GCA_964557755.1 uncultured Thermoanaerobaculia bacterium | reverse complement strand
CGGGTGCAGGCGGCGGTGTGGAGCTCGGCGGACTCGGGGGCGAGGGCGGAGGCGGTGAGCTCGGGGTAGAGGAAGCCGCGGTCGCCGGCGGTGGCGCAGCAGTCGAGGGCGAGGGGGACGTGGATCTCTTCGGCGCAGGCGCGGGCGAGGGCGACGAGCTTCTCGGCCAGGCCGAGCTTGCGCAGGGAGCAGGTGGGGTGGACGGCGACGCGGGCCGGTAGCGGGCGGGGATCGAGCCGGGGGAGGAGGTCGTCGTGGAGGAGCTCGACGGCGTCGAGGAGGGTGAGGCGGTCGAGGCGGCCGCGGGCCTCCGGCGGCAGCGGCACCGCCCGGCGGCGCAGGGTGTAGACGCAGGAGCTGGCGTCGAGCACGACGGGGAGGCGGCCGGCGTCGGTCCAGGTCCACAGGCGGTCGACCAAGCGGCCGGCGGTGCACTCCGCCGCCTCCAGGTACCCCTTCGAGGCGAACGGCATGCCGCAGCAGGTGCCGCGGCAGTCCGGCGGCACCCACAACCGCCGCCCGGCGCGCGCCGCCACCGCCACGAGGTCGGCCACCGGCCAGCCGGCGACGCCCCGCGGCGCAGCCATCATGCGCGTCAGGCAGGTGGGCAGGTAGACGGCGTCGGCGCCGTCGCGGCCGCCCGCCGGCAGGCGCCGCGGGGCCGGCCCGGGCATCGCCGCCGGCCACTGCGGGAAGCGCAGCCCCGTCACCCGGCCGGCGGCGCGGGCGAGGGCGGCGAGGGCGTGGGGACCCACCACCGCGCGCGCCGCGTGGCCGAGCGCCAGGGCGCGGCGTAGCGCCGCCTCCGCCGCCGCCGGGTGGCGGGCGATCCAGCCGGCCAGCCGACGGCCGGCCGGCGGCACCGTTTCCGCACGCAGGCGCTTGATCAGCGCGCCGGTGTCGATCGCCACCGGGCAGGCGACGGCGCACAGGCCGTCGGCGGCGCAGGTGTCGATCGCGTCGTACCGGTAGTCCGCCTCCAGCTCGGCGAGCCGGGCGCGCGCCGCGGCGTCGCCGGCCGCCCGCAGGCGCGCCATCTCGCGGCGCACCACGATGCGCTGGCGGGGAGTGGTGGTGAGGCGGCGGCTGGGGCAGCGCGGCTCGCAGAAGCCGCACTCGATGCAGCGGTCGACCTCCGCCTCGACCTCCGGCAGGGGCTTGAGGTCGCGCAGGTGGGCGCGCGGGTCGTCGTTGAGCAGCACCCCCGGCGCCAGCAGCCCGTCCGGGTCGAAGAGGCGCTTGAGGCGGCGCATCACGGCGTAGGCGGCGCCGCCCCACTCGGTCTCGACGAAGGGGGCGACGTTGCGGCCGGTGCCGTGCTCGGCCTTGAGCGCGCCGTCGAAGCGCCGCACCACCAGCTCGACGAGCTCGGCCATGAAGCGCTCGTAGCGCGCCACCTCCGCCGCCTCGTCGAACGACTGGGTGAGCACGAAGTGGAGGTTGCCGTCCTTGGCGTGGCCGAAGAGGATCGCCTCGCGGTAGCCGTGGTCGGCGAACAGCGCCTGCAGGGCGAGCACGGCGTCGGCGAGGCGCGGCAGCGGGAAGGCGACGTCCTCGATGAGCACCGCCGTGCCGCGGCGGCGGGCGGCGCCGATCGAGGGATAGAGGCCCTTGCGGATGGTCCACAGCGCCGCCTGGCGCAGCGGCTCCTCGGTGAGCTCGGGCGGCGCCAGCAGGTCGAGCCCGGCGAACGCGGCCTCGGCGGCGCGGCGGGCGGCGGCCAGCTCGTCGCGCCGAGCGTGCTGGTACTCGACCAGCAGCGCCGCCGCCCCGGGCGCGCTGGCGGCCACCTCGGCGAGCTCCGGCGGCGCCCCCGGGTGGCCGGCCACCGCCGCCAGCGAGGCGCGGTCCATCAACTCGAGCGCCCGAGCCCCGGAGGCGCGCAGCGGCTCGATGGCCGCCGCCGCCGCGTGCACGTCGGGGAAGAACAGCACGCCGGTGGCGCGGTGCGGGTACGCCGGCAGGGTGCGCAGCACCGCCTCGGCAATGAACGCCAGTGTCCCCTCGGAACCGACCAGCAGGTGGTCGAGGATGCGGTGCGGCTCCGCGTGGTCGAGGAGGGCGTTGAGCGAGTAGCCGACGGTGTTCTTCATCCGGTACTTGGCCCGGATGCGCGCGCTCAGCGCCGCGTCGGCCAGCACCTCGCGGCGCAGCTCGGAGAGCCCCGCCGCCAGCTCCGGCGCCGCTTCCGCCAGCCGGCGGCCGGCATCCTCGGCGCCGGTGTCGACCACGGCGCCGTTCGGCAGCACGCAGGTCAGCGACTCGAGGGTGTGGTAGGCGTTCTCGACCACGCCGCAGCACATGCCGCTGGCGTTGTTGGCGAGGATGCCGCCCATCATGCAGGCGTCCATCGACGCCGGGTCGGGTCCGATGCGGCGTCCGTGCGCGGCGAGGACGGCGTTGACGTGGCTCCCCACCACCCCCGGCTCGACCCGCACCCGCGCCCCGTCCGCCTCGACCTGGATCCCCTTCCAATGCCGCCCCAGCTCCACCAGCAGCCCGTCCCCGACCGCCTGCCCCGACAGGCTGGTCCCCGCGGCCCGGAACGTCACGGGCACCCGGTGCCGCCGCGCGAACCCCATCAGCCGCCCCACCTCCCCCACCGAGACCGGCTGCACCACCGCCCGCGGCACCAACCGATAGAAGCTGGCATCGTTCGCAAACGCCACCCGGTCGAACAACCGGGTCAACACCCGCCCCGGCGCCACCAACCGCCCCAGCTCCGCCACCTGCGCCGCTGTCAGCTCGACGTTCATCGTCCCCGAACCTCTGCAAACCGCTGTCCGAGGCCGAGAAAGGGCGGGGCGTGGGCGCCGGAGACGGCACGGGGTGGAGGGGCGCCGGCCGGGGGACGTTCCGCTTCAGTCGGACTTTGGCGAGGAGCGCTCCACTCTTCAGCGAGCGCACGCCGCCGCTCTCACGGACGTCGCGGGCGTGCGCTGTGCGCTCGCCGGAGCCCCCGGCCGGC
>CAZLBJ010000606.1:0-10511 GCA_964557755.1 uncultured Thermoanaerobaculia bacterium | reverse complement strand
ATTCGCCATCGCTACATCGGCGGTCGCCAGCAGTGGGACGGCAAGCTGCCGGGCGAGAGCGAGATGGAGGGCGTCCAGCGTGCGGAGCGGTTGATCCCCGCAACGCCAACCATCGTGATGGCTCTCTGGACTCTCTCGCGTGCTAGTGTAGCCATTGACCTAGTGGAGCTTCCGGTAAAGGTATTACATTGGCAATCTCCCTTAAGACCACGAAGATAGTTTGGGGACGTGCTGCAGGCCGATGCTCGTTTGCCGGTTGCCGAATCGAGGTAGTCTGGCCAGGCAGCGGCAGTGATCCCGAATCGGTGGTCGGTGAAACAGCCCATATCATCGCTCACCAGCCTGGAGGGCCCAGGGGCAACCCATCGAAGTCGCGCCAAGAGTTGGATGATCCCTCGAATCTGCTCCTTCTCTGTCGAGTACACCACAAGCTGGTCGATGACCAGCCTGAGACCTACACCGTTGAAGTTTTGGAGCGGTTCAAGCTGGATCACGAGTATTGGGTGCGGCAGAACTTGGGTCCGGCTGCTGAACAAGCAGCCCAAGAACTATCACGGCCTCCTGCGACGCCTTCACTCAACAAAACACCTGAGAAGATTAACGATCGACTCAAGCTTGAGGAAGAGTTGATAACTGATCGTCGACGGACTATTGCCGATCCCACCGACTTCAAAGCATGGCTATCTCTAGCTTCGGTGCAGTATCGGCTTGGTCTTTTCAAAGAGTCGCTGGAGAGCCTGGAGCGCGCGAGAAGCTCAGGCGCCAACGGGCGTCAGTACGATCAGCTTCGAGCATCAGCTCTCACAGAGAATGCCAGGCGCAGTGGAGAAATAGCAGGACTCCTCGAGGCAGAGCGTATCTTCGGTTCGATGGCCAGGGGCTCAAACGAATGGATGCATCACTATAACCTGGGCAACGTTTTAAAATCACTCGGAAAGGATGAGGAAGCCCTCCATGCTTACAGCGAGGCAATTCGTCTCGATGACCGACATGCTGAGGTATGGATAAATCTGGCCTCCGCGCAGCATCGCCTTGGGATGCATGCCGAGGAACTCTCCAGCTTTGATCGCGCCCTTGAGCTGGATTCAGAGAAACCCGAGGCGCTGGCCGGCAAAGGGGCGACACTCGTTGTTGACCTTAAGGATGGACCAGGTGCAGTCGAACTCTTGAAACGTGCTTTAGAGGTTAAGCCAGGGTATTGGGTTGAGTGGCCACACGTTTACTATTGGTTGGCAGAAGCTCATCGAATAATGGGTGCTAGAGAGCGAGCCCTTGAGGTCGCGGAAGACGGGCTTCGGAGGATGCCATCTAACAGCTACCTTTTAGATCTGAAAGCGGTCCTGCTCTCTCAGTTGTGGCGTGCCGACGACTCATACACCAGTCAGGCATGCGCCTTTTACCAACGCCTCTTGAATCTCTCGCCATATGATTACAGGCGTCGTGGTGAGCTAATTGTTCTTAAGATGGCTGCTGGAGACGAGATCGGGGCATGGAGAGTCCTTGAAGAGGTTTTCCCGCTGATGGGGGTCGAGTTGGGAAAGGTACACTTAGACGATTTTGGTGATATCCACCTGCTTTACCACATGCTCAGGTTCTTGCCAGACTATGCGGCTTATCGGCGGGAGAATCTGGTTAGCTCTTACTGGGACCTAGGTAATCCGTTGACGCGTGAGCTCAATGAGGCGGATGTCCCGAAAAGATCGCCAGCAGCTGAAGAGCAGTTAACCATCATTGGTTTCATGGCTTTTGCGTCTTTCTTCGAAGAACTTGACCAAGTGGCTCCAAGCGACCGAAGCTACAGGGTTGTTCGGGCAGGCTTTCGAGCGGCTTCTGAGATCTTGCTCAGTGCCTGCCCGGTAGTAACTGTCGAGGTATTGGAGAGTGAGTACGGGGACTCGGAAAGCAAGCCGGGGTTGCCGCTGTTCGAGGTGCCGCGTTTTATTGGTGACATGCTGCTGCGTGAGCTCAGCAGGTTGAATGGCTGGATCGGGGCGCGCCTTGGGGTCGATGATCAAATATTAAAGAAGATGGTGAAGGGTGGGGAAGTCCCGGAGTTCTACGAGAAGGCTCTCGACAGAGCGTTAGATACCCTGCTGGCGATCGGAGTCTCCGAGTAGCATGTCCGCTACTCCCGAGCCCCCGCCGGGTCGAGCTCGAACTTCTCCAGCCGTCGGTACAGCGCGCTCCGCGACAACCCCAGGAAGTGCGCGGCCTGGGTCACGTTGCCGTCGAAGCGGTCCAGGGCCTTGCGCACCAGCAGGCGCTCGACCTCCTCCAGGGGCATGTCTTCCAGCCGCGCCGACCTTTCCGCCGCGCCCACCGGCGCCAGCCCCAGCGCCGCGGCGTCCACGCGGTCGCCTCTGGCCATCAGCACGCCGCGCTCGACCGCGTGGTCGAGCTCGCGGACGTTGCCGGGCCAGGGGTAGGCGAGGAGGGCGGAGAGGGCCTGGTCGGTGAAGCCGCGGAGGGGCTTGCGGTAGTGGCGGGCGTGGCGCTCGAGGAACTCGGCGGCCAGGGCCGGGACGTCCTCCGGGCGGCGGCGCAGGGGCGGGATGGGGATCTCCACCGTCCTGAGACGGAAGAGGAGGTCCTGGCGGAAGCGGCCCTCGGCCACCTCGACGGCGAGGTCGGCGTTGGTGGCGGAGAGGACGCGCACGTCCACCCGCCGGGTGCGCGACTCGCCGACGCGCTCGAACTCGCCGGTCTCCAGCACGCGCAGGAGCTTCGCCTGCTGGCTCGGGGTGACGTTGGCGATCTCGTCGAGGAACAGGGTGCCGCCGTCGGCCAGCTCGAAGCGGCCCACGCGGTCCTGCTTGGCGTCGGTGAAGGCGCCGCGCACGTGGCCGAAGAGCTCGCTCTCGAACAGGGTGTCGGTGAGGCCCCCGGTGTTGACCGTGACCAGCGGCTTCCCAGCGCGCTCGGACACCGTGTGCAGGCGCCGCGCGATCAGCGTCTTGCCGGTGCCGTTCTCGCCGGTGATCAGCACGTTGGCGTCGGAGGGGCCGACGCGCTCGATCAGCTCGAGCACCGGCTCCATGGCGCGGGAGTGGGCGATCAGCTTGCGCTCGCGGCTGCCGTCGCCGCCGCGCAGCGCCCGGTTCTCGGCCTCCAGCCGCTCGCCGCGGCGCAGCGCCCGGCCGAGCTCGACCTGGGTGCGCAGGATCGACAGCAGGCGCGTGTTGTCCCACGGCTTCTCGACGAAGTCGCGGGCGCCGCGGCGCATCGCCTCCACCGCCACCTCGACGCTCGACCAGGCGGTCATCACCACCAGCGGCAGGCTGGGGTCGAGCCGGCCGATCTCGGCCAGCAGGTCCAGGCCCTCGCGGCCGGAGGTGGTGTCGCGGGTGTAGTTGAGGTCCATCAGGACGGCGTCGAGCTGGCGGTGGCGCACCACGTCCAGCACTTCGGCCGGCGAGCTCGCCGCCTCGGTGCGCCAGCCCTCGCCCTTGAGCAGCAGGCGCAGCGCCTCGCGCACGTCCTGCTGGTCGTCGGCGATCAGGATGCGCGGGCTGTCGTCGCCCCGGCTCATCGGCGCCGCCCTCAGCCGGCTGCCTGGCCGACGGCGGCCTCCTCGCCGCCGTGCAGCGGGCGGCCCTCCTCGTCCACCATCCAGCCGTCCTGCAGCTCGACGATGCGCCCGCCGTGGGCGGCGAAGCGCTCGTTGTGGGTCACCTGGATGATGGTGGTGCCGTCGTCGTGGAGCTGCTTCAAGAGCTCCATCACGTGCTCGCCCTGGCTCGAGTGGAGGTTGCCGGTCGGTTCGTCGGCGAGGATCACCTTCGGCCGCCCGATCACCGCCCGCGCCACCGCCACCAGCTGCTGCTGGCCGCCGGAGAGCTGGTCGGGGAAGAGGTCCTTCTTGGCCACGATGTGGAAGCGGTCGAGGGTCTCGGCGACCATCGACTGGCGCTCCTTGCGCGGCACGTTGCGATAGGAGAGCGGCAGCTCGAGGTTCTCGTACACCGTCAGGTCGTCGAGCAGGTGGTAGCTCTGGAAGACGAAGCCGATGTTCTGCTTGTTGAGCCGCGCCCGGTCCTTGGGCTTCAGGCGGTGCACCGGCTCGCCCTCGAACCAGTACTCGCCCTCCCACTCGCCGTCGAGCATGCCGAGGATGCCGAGCAACGTCGACTTGCCCGAGCCCGACGGTCCCATGATGCTGACGAACTCGCCCGCCTCGACGTCGAGGTGGATGCGGCGCAGCACCCAGGTGCGGCCGTAGCCGGTCTTGTACGACTTCTCGACGTCGACGAGGCGGATCATGGAGTGGTCTGGTGCTCCTGGACTTCGTAGCCGCTCTGCTCGAGCGCCCGCTCCTCGCGCTCGCGCTCCGGGCCGGTCTCCTCCTCGACGACGCGGCCGTCGAACAGATGCACCGTGCGCGTCGCGTACTTGGCGTAGCGCGGGTCGTGGGTGACCATGCAGATGGTGGCGCCGTCGGCGTGGAGCTCGGCGAGCAGGTTCATCACCGCCTCGGAGTTGTTCGAGTCGAGGTTGCCGGTGGGCTCGTCGGCGAGCAGGATGTTGGGGCTGCCGACCACCGCGCGGGCCACCGCCACGCGCTGCTGCTGGCCGCCCGAGAGCTGCGACGGGTAGTGCTTCATGCGGTGCGACATGCCCACCCGCTCCAGCGCCTCCTGCACCCGCTTCTTGCGCTCGTCGCCGGGCATGCGGCGGTAGGTCAGCGGCAGCTCGACGTTCTCGTACACGGTGAGGTCGCCGATCAGGTTGAAGGCCTGGAAGATGAAGCCGATCTCCTGGTTGCGGATCTTCGCGCGGTCGGAGAAGGTGAGGTCGGAGACCTCGCGGCCGTTCAGCCAGTACTCGCCGTCGGTCGGCGTGTCGAGCAGGCCGAGGATCGACAGCAGGGTCGACTTGCCGCAGCCGGAGGGGCCGGCGATCGACAGGTAGTCGCCGTGGTTGATGTCGAGGTGGATGCCGGCCAGCGCGTGCGTCTCCACCTCGTCGGTGTAGAACACCTTGGCCACGCCGTCGAGGTGGATCAGCGGCTTGCCGTTGCCGGTGCCGGGGCTGCTCTGGGGCTCGCTCATGACAAAGCTCTCCTGGGTATCGGTTTCAGTCTCACGCTCACTCGAGGCTCAGCACGTCGTGGCCGTCCCACGCCGAGGGGTCGGAGAGGATCACCTCGTCGCCCTCCTCGAGCCCGGAGACCACTTCGATGGTGTTGACCGAGGCGCGGCCGAGCGCCACGTCCACGCGCACCGCCCGGTCGCCGCCGTCGACGACCTTGAAGAGCTGGATGGTGCTGCCGGTCTCGCCGTAGGCCGGGCGGTTGACGTAGAGCACGTCGTCCAGGCGCTCGATCTGGATGGTGCCGTCGACCGACAGGTCGGGCCGCGCGCCCTTCGGCAGCTCGCCCACCAGGTCGACGTCGACCTGCACGTAGCCGTTCTGCACCGCCGGGTCGACACGGATCACCTGGCCGGCGACGACGCCGTTGCGGGTGTCGATCTCCGCCGACTGGCCGACGGTGACGTCCTTGGCCTGGGTCTCGGGGATCTGCAGCTCGGCCATCAGGGTGTCGGGGCGGGCGACGCGGGCGAGGGTCTCGCCGGGCTGTACCTGCTGGCCCATCTCGACCGGCACCTCCTGCAGCACGCCGCGGATGCCGGCGCGCACGCTCAGCGAAGCGAGCTGGCTCCTGCGCAGCTGGTAGAGCGCCTGCGTCTGCGCCACCTGCGAGCGGCGGGCGGCGAGCCGCGCCTCGACCGACTGCTTGGCCTTGGCGTAGCGCTGCTGCTCGATCTGGAGCTGCTCGGCGAGCTGGCTCGACTGCAGCTGCGAGCGCTTGTAGTTGATCTCGGGGATCAGGCCCTCCTCCTGCAGCGCGGCGTCGGCGTCGGTCTGCAGCCGCGCCGCCTCGAGGTCGGCGCGCACGCCGGCGAGGATGGCCTCGCGCTCGAGGAGCTCGCTGTCGAGCTGGGCGCGCAGGTTCTCGTACTCGGACCCGGCGGAGGCGAGCGCCAGCTCGGCGTCCTCCAGCTCCTGCTCGAGCTCCGGGTTGGCGAGCTCGACGATGATGGTGTCCGGGGTCACCTCGACGCCGGGCTTGGTGAGGATCTCCTCGACGCGGCCCTCGGTGCGGGCGGGGATCCAGCGCACCTCCTCGGGAACCAGGGTGCCGGGCCCGCGCACCCGGCGAACCATTTCGCCGCGCTGCACGGTGCCGGTCCAGATCGCCTGGCGGTCGACGGGGTAGGCGGCGGGCTCCATGCTGTAGATGGCGAAGGTGACGGCGAGCAGCGCCGCCACGCCGACGCCGGCGAGCGCGATGCGCCGGATCTGCTTGCGCTTCATGATCGCGGGATCGCGGGTCTTGTCCATGGACATCGGTCGGTACTCCCAGGTGAAGGCTCTTCGGCGGCACCCCTGCGGGCGCCGCGTCGCGGACGATCGGGTGCCGGCGGTCCTGCACGCCGGCAGACTTCCTTACGGCAGGTCCTGTGCCAAGGTTGCCGACGATCGGAACATGCAGGCGTGGCGGGAACTTCCGTGCCGCGGTACAGCGGCCTGCGGCGGCCCTGTGCGTCCGCTCCCGCCGGCCGCCGTCCCGGAAGCGGACACCCTCGCCAACGCTCATCAAGGTGCCGGCGGGCGCCGCGAACGGGACGCCCCGCCCGCCGGTGGGGGCGTCTCCCACCTCGCCGAACGGCGAATGCGCACATCCTTCGACGATAGATTGCGGGCCATCGTGGTCCCACCTTCTCGCCGCGCCCGCGGCGGTCTCGCGGGTGCTTCCATCCACCATTCTCCGCAAGGAGGTCCCATGGAGAACAAACCGAAGCGGGGTCCCAGGGCCAAGGTCGACGTGTGGAGCTGCGACGACCTGAAGGCGGTCCTCGGCGACGCCATCCGCGCCCAGGTCAAGGACGTGGAGCTGGCCCGCCGGCTGGAGCACGCCCTCGGCGACGAGATCGCCTACGGCGACGGCGGCGGCGGCGGCGTCGGCATCGCCTGAGCCGGTCGCCTGTCCCGTCCGCAGCCCGACAGCAGCGCGCCGCGTCCCGCGACGGTGCGGAACGCGGCGCCACCCTCCACACCCAGGCCCCCGGGAGGCCCGTCATGCGCCAGCTCCTCGACCACGTCCGCCTGCGCCCCAAGTACTGCGTCTGGGAGATCACCAGCCGCTGCAACATGCGCTGCCTTCATTGCGCCTCCGACTTCGACGCCGGCCGGCCGCGCGGCGCGGAGCTCGACCTGCCCGAGGCGCTCGACGTCTGCCGGCAGCTCGCCGAGATGGGCTGCGAGAAGGTGGTGCTCTCCGGCGGCGAGGCGCTGCTGCGGCCCGACTGGCCGCTGCTCGCCGGCGAGCTGGTGGCCCTCGGCATCCACGTCTCGCTGATCACCAACGGCTTCGTGGTCGACGCCGAGACGGCGAGCGAGATCCGCCGGGCCGGCATCTGCCGCGTCGCCCTCAGCCTCGACGGCCTCGAGCCGACGCACAACCACGTGCGCGACAACCGCTGGTCGTTCGAGCGCGTGGTGCGCGCCGCTGGCCTGCTGCGCGAGGAGGGGCTGCCGGTCAACGTCGTCACCCACGTCAATCGCATGAACCTGCCGGAGCTGCCGGCGATGGAGGCCCTGGTGGCCTCGCTGCGCGCCGCCGTCTGGCGCCTGCAGCTCGGCTCGCCGCTCGGCCGCCTGTCGCGCCACCCGGAGCTGATCCTGCTGCCGGAGGACCTGCCGGCGGTCGCCGACTTCGTGGTCGCGGCCAAAGAGCGCCGCCGCGTCGCGGTCAGCGTCGGCAACAACATCGGCTACTTCTCCCACCACGAGGCGGCGCTGCGCGCCACCCCCAACCGCCAGGGGCTCGACTTCTGGTGCGGCTGCGCCGCCGGCTGTCTGAACCTCGGCATCGAGGCCAACGGCAACGTCAAGGGCTGCCTGTCGCTGCAGGCCGACGCCTTCGTCGAGGGCAACCTGCGCGAGGAGCGGCTGGCCGACGTGTGGGGCCGGCGCGGCGCCTTCGCCTACACCCGCGACTTCCGGGTGGAGGACCTCCAGGGCCACTGCCGCGGCTGCGAGTACGGCGAGATCTGCCGCGGCGGCTGCGTCTTCATGGCCTACGGCGCCACCGGCAGGGCGCACGACAACCCGTACTGCCTGCACCGCGTGCTGCGCGAGCGGCCCGCCGCGGCGACGGCCTGAGGCGCCGGCGTGCGCACCCTCCTCGCCTTCCCGCCGGCCGCCGACCCGGCCCACCCGCCGCTGGGCATCGCTTCGCTGGCCGGCTACCTGCGGCAGCGCGGCGAGGAGGTCGAGCTGCTCGACTTGAACGTCCTCGCCTATCACCGGCTGCTCTCCCCGCGCCATCTCGAGCGCTGCGCGGCGCGCATGGAGGCGCGCGTCGCCGCGCTCGAGGCGGCGCCGGAGCTGCCCGCCGCCGACGCCGAGGAGTACCGCCTGCTGGTCGAGACCCTGCTCGCCGCCGGCCACCTGCGAGCGGAGATCGGCGGCGCCCTCGACGCCCTGCGCCGGCCGCAGACCTACGCCGACCGCGCGCGCTACGCCGCCGCCGCCGTGCTGGTGCGCCGCGCCATGGAGCTCGTCTCCGCCGCCCACTACCCGGTGCGCTGGTACCCGCGCGGCTTCTCGACCTCGTGGCTGCCGACGCGCAGCCGCGACGTGCTGGCGGCGACCGGGGACCGCCGGCAGAACCTCTTCCTGCCGCTCATCGAGCAGGCGCTCGAGGCGCGCGACGCGGCGCCGCCCGACGTCGTCGGCGTGTCGATCAACTACTACTGCCAGGTGATCCCGGGCCTCACCCTGGCGGCGCGGGTGCGCCGGCGCTGGCCGCACACACGGGTGGTGGCCGGCGGCGGGCTGCTGTGCTTCTTCGACGGCCGCTGGGCCGACCTGGCGCCGTTCGCCGATCTCGTCGACCTGTGGGTGCCGTGGGAGGGCGAGGCGCCGCTCGCCGCGCTGCTCGCCGCCCTGCGCCGCGGCGACGACCCGGCGGCGGTGCCCGGCGTGCTGAGCTTCGACGGCGGCCGGCCGCGCCTCGTGCCCCCGCAGCCGCCGCCCGACCCGGCGGCGCTGCCGCCGCCGAGCTTCGACGGTCTGCCGCTGGCCGACTACCTCTCCCCGGAGCCGGTGCTGCCGCTGCTCGCCTCGCGCGGCTGCTACTGGACCCGCTGCGCCTTCTGCTCGCACTACACGCTGTTCCGCCGCCGCTTCCGCATGAAGCCGGTGGCGCAGGTGCGCGCCGAGATGGCGCACCTCGCCGCGCGTCACGGCTGCCGCACCTTCTACCTCTCCGACGAGGCGGTGCCGCCGCGCGTCGCCCGCGGCCTGGCGGCGGCGGCGCGCGAGGACGGCGACGTCTTCGGCTGGTTCGGCGAGAGCCGCTTCGAGCGCGCCCTCGACGCCGCCACCCTCGGCGAGCTGGCGGCGGGCGGCTGCCGCATGCTGATGTTCGGCCTCGAGTCGGCGGTGCCGCGCATCCTGGCGCGCATGGACAAGGGGATCGACCCCGACTGGGCGGAGCGGGTGCTGCACGGCTGCGCCGCCGCCGGCATCCGCGCCTTCGTCATGTTCTTCCTCGGCTTCCCCGGCGAGAGGCGCGAGGAGGCGGAGGCGACGCTCGGCTTCGTCGCCCGCCTGCGCGGCCCGATCACCCACGTCGCCTTCTCGAACTTCATCCTCGAGCACCGCTCGCCGGTCTATCGGCAGCCGGAGCGCTTCGGCATCTCCGAGGTGCTGCCCTACGCCGGCGAGGACCTCAAGATCTACTCGGACTACCGGGTGGCGGAGGGGATGTCCTCCGAGGAGGCGATCGCCCTGCTCGAGGAGGCGCGGGAGCGGCCCGGCATCCGGCCGCTGATCGACCTCTACCTCGTGTCGCGTACCCACCTCGCTTTCCTGCCGCCGCTGCCGGCGGCGGCCGCGGAGGAGGGGCCGGAGGCGGCGGAGCCCGCCGGCGCCGCGCTGCCGGAAACCGCCGCCGAGCACCTGTTCCCGCGCCGGGCAGACGACCTGGTGCCGCGCAGCCTCGCCTTCGACCTCGACGAGGTGCGCCGGCGGCTGGCGGACGCGGTGGCGGACCCGGCCGCCCGCCCGCCGCTGCACCGGCGGCCGTCGCACTACGTCTTCAGCCCGCGCCGCGAGCGCCTGCTCGACGTCGGCGACGACGGGCTGCGCCTGCTGGCGCCCTGCGACGGGCGCTACAGCCTGGCGCAGATCCTCGCCGCGGTGGGCGAGGAGGGGCGCGGCAACGCCCTCGACTTCTACTGTGGGCTCGCCGCGCAGGGAGTGTTGCGCTGGGAGGTGCGGCCGTGAGGCTGGCGCTGGTCTTCCCGCCGCTCGCCGACGCCACCCAGCCCTACTCGAGCCTGCCGGCGCTGGCGGCGGTGGCGCGGCGCGCCGGCCATTCGGTGGCGCAGCTCGACGCCAACCTCGCCTTCGTGCGCGGGCTGCTCACCGCGCGCCGGGTCGAGGCGGCGGCGGAGGCGCTGCGCCGCCGTCTCGACGCCCTCGCCGCCGATCCGTTCGCC
>CAZLBJ010000605.1:0-3016 GCA_964557755.1 uncultured Thermoanaerobaculia bacterium | reverse complement strand
CCGACGTCAACCGCCGCATCGAGGAGCTCAGGCTGCGCCTGGGGGAGTGACGGCGGTCAGCAGGGGCGGCTGCAGCTCGGGCCCGGACTTGACCTGGCCGCCCGAAAGGAACATCCTGACCCTGACACTGGTGCCTCGCCTCGAGTTCCATCTCTCACAACGGAGCATGCCCGGATGAGCATTGCAAGAGAGATCACCGACCTGCTCGCAGCGCGCGCAGCCGCTGTGGCAGCCCACGACGTCGAGGGCGTGATGCGGCAGGTCGCCGACGACATCGTCAGCTTCGACGTCGGGAAACCCCTCGTTCACACGGGAGGCGCGGAGGTTCGACGACGGCTAGAGGAATGGTTCGCAGGTTACGATGGCCCGATCGGATTTGAGCTCCGCGATCTCATGGTGCGGGGTGAAGACAACATTGCCTTCAGTCACGCACTCGTTCACGTGAGCGGGCAGCTCAAGAATGCCGACAGCGTCTCGATGTGGGTACGGTCCACCATCGGTTGGATGCGTCGCGGCGGACGGTGGATGGCCGTCCACGAACATATGTCCGACCCCATGGACTTCGAGACGGGAATGGCGCGTACCGACCTCGAGCCGGAGTCTTCACCAGGAGGCTAGCGACCTTCGGGCCATGCCCGAGGTTGCGCCCTACTCCTGGATGCCCCCCTCCGTCTGCGCCCTGGCGTCGAGCGCCCGCTCGAGCTCGTCGGCGGGGAGGACCTGCTTCTCTGTCGCCAGCTCGCGGACGGTGCGGCCGGTCTTCCAGGACTCCTTGGCGATCTCGGCGGCGCGGTCGTAGCCGATCTTGGGGGCCAGGGAGGTGACCAGGGCGAGGGACTTCTCGACCAGCTCCGCGCAGCGCTCGCGGCGCGCCTCGAGGCCGTCGATGCAGCGCTCGGCGAAGAGGCGCGAGACGTTGGCAAGGACCTCGATCGATTGCAGCAGGTCGTAGGCGATCACCGGCATCATGACGTTGAGCTCGAAGTTGCCCGACAGGCCCCCGAGAGCGATGGTGGCGTCGTTGCCGACCACCTGCGCGCAGACCATCAGCACCGACTCCGGGATCACCGGGTTGACCTTGCCCGGCATGATCGAGCTGCCCGGCTGCAGCGACGGGATCTCGATCTCGCCGATGCCGCAGCGCGGGCCGGAGGCCAGCCAGCGCACGTCGTTGGCGATCTTGGTCAGCGACACGGCGATCGTCTTGAGCGCCCCGGAGGTCTCCACCGCGGCGTCCTTGGCGGCCAGCGCCTCGAACTTGTTGGGCGCCGGCACGAAGGGGTGGCCGGTGGCCTCGGCGACGCCGGCGATGACGCGGTCGGCGAAGCCCGGCGGCGCGTTGAGGCCGGTGCCCACCGCCGTGCCGCCCAGCGCCAGCTCGGCCAGCCGCGGCTTGACGGCGGCGAGCCGCGCCAGGCCGTTGCGCACCTGCTGTGCCCAGCCCGAGATCTCCTGGCCGAGGCGCACCGGCACCGCGTCCTGCAGGTGCGTGCGGCCGATCTTCACCACGTCGTCGAACTCCGCCGCCTTCGCCTCCAGCGCCGCGGCGAGCCGTTCCAGCGCCGGCTCGAGGTCCTCGGCCAGCGCCGAGTAGGCGGCGACGTGGATCGCCGTCGGGATGGTGTCGTTCGACGACTGGCTGGCGTTGACGTGGTCGTTGGGGTGGACCGGCGTCTTCGTCCCCTTCTCGCCGCCGAGGATCTCGATGGCGCGGTTGGACAGCACCTCGTTGACGTTCATGTTGGTCGAGGTGCCGGAGCCGGTCTGGAAGACGTCGAGCGGGAAATCGGCCGGCAGCCCGCCGGCGATCACCTCGTCGGCCGCCTGCACGATGGCCTCGGCGACCTCCGCCGGCACCAGGCCGAGGTCGCGGTTGACCCGCGCCGCCTCGCGCTTGATGCGCGCCATGGCGGCGATGAAGCGCGGCGGGAAGGTGAGTCCGGAGACGGGGAAGTTGCGGCGCGCGCGCTCGGTCTGCGCGCCGTAGTAGCGGTCCGCGGGCACCTCGATCTCGCCGAGGCTGTCCCGTTCGATGCGGGTCTGGCTCATCTCGCTGCTCCTGTCGATCACTCTTGGAAGGGGCCGCGTGCGGCGCGGGTATGGCCGTTCCGAGCCTACCGCGGCGGCGGGTGGGAGCGTCAACGCCCGGCGGCGTGGGGGATGCCCCGGTCGTGTGCTCCACGCAGTGCTGTATCCTGCGCCCCGACGTGAGCGCCAAGACCCTCATCGTGATGCCGGCGTACAACGCCGCCGCCACTCTCGAACGCATCGTCGACAGCATCCCGCCCGGCTGCTACGACGAGATCCTGGTCGTCGACGACGCCTCCCGGGACGCCACCCGCGAGGTCGCCCGCCGCCTGCCGGTGACCCTCGTCGAGCACCCCGAGAACCGCGGCTACGGCGCCAACCAGAAGACCTGCTACCGGCTGGCGCTCGAGCGCGGCGCCGACTACGTGGTGATGCTCCACCCGGACGACCAGTACGACGCGCGCATGACGCCGGCGGCGCTCGACGTGCTGGCGCACGGCGTCTGCGACGTGGTGCTCGGCAACCGCATCCGCACCCGCCGCGAGGCGCTCGACGGCGGCATGCCGCTGGTCAAGTACCTGGCCAACCGCGGCCTCACCTTCCTCGAGAACGTGCTCACCGGCCAGAACCTCGGCGAGTGGCACAGCGGCTTCCGCGCCTACCGCCGCGCAGTGCTGGAGACGGTGCCGTTCGAGGAGAACGACGACGGCTTCGCCTTCGACTCCCAGTTCCTGGTGCAGGCGGTGCACTTCGGCTTCCGCATCGGCGACGTGCCGGTGCCGGTGCGCTACTTCGCCGAAGCGAGCACCATCGGCCTGGCGGCGGCCACCGGCTACGCGCTGCGCACCGGCTTGGTCTTCGCCGAGTGGTACGCGCACCGGCTGCGCCTGCGCCGCAGCCCCCGCCTGCTGCCGCGCCGGGCGCCCGCCGCCGCGCCCGCGGCGCCGCGCGAGGAGGGCGCGTGACGGCGGAAGGGACGGCGGCCGGA
>CAZLBJ010000604.1:0-11874 GCA_964557755.1 uncultured Thermoanaerobaculia bacterium | reverse complement strand
ACCGTGCCCGGCGTCGAGCTGGCCGCCGGGGCGCGGGCAGACCTCGGCACGCTGCTGCTCGAGCCGGGGCTGACCCTCGCTGGCCGCGTCGTCGACCCCGCCGGCCGGCCGGTGGCCGACGCCGAGGTGCGCGTCGACCGCGAGTCGACCGGTCCCGGAGACCGCTTCCTCGGCCGCGGCGGCGGTGACGGTGGCGTGGCCACCGACGCCGACGGCCGCTTCGTCGTCGCCGACCTGGCACACGGCGAGCGCGTCGAGGTGAACGTCAAGCGCAGCGGCTACTCGCCGGCCCGCCTGCCGGGCGTCGAGGTGCCGGCCGAGGAGCCGCTGACCGTCGTCCTCCAGCCGGCCTCCACGCTCTCCGGCGTGGTGGTCGACGCGGACGGCGACCCGGTGGCCGGCGCGCGGGTGCTGGCCCAGGGCGCGCCGCGGCCCGGCGAGCCGCTCTCGCGCCAGGCGTCGCAGGCCGCAAGCGGCGACGACGGCCGCTTCGCCGTCGAGGACGTGCCGCCCGGGCGCGCCGTGGTGTCGGTACGGGCGGCGGGCTTCCTGGTCCACGAGGAGAGCGGGCTCGAGGTCGAGCAGGGGCGGGACCGCGACGACCTGCGCTTCGTGCTGCAGCCGGGCGCCACCCTCACCGGCCGCGTGGCCGACGCCGCCGGCAGGCCGCTCCCCGCCGCCACCGTCGAGCTGCTGGTGGAGCGGCGGCGGCCGCTGAGCCTCGGCTTCGGCGGCCACGTCGCGGCGACCACCGACGCCGACGGCGTCTACGTGCTGGAGGGCGTGCCGCCCGGCGAGCAGTCCTTCGCCGCCGGCCACGAGGACCACGTGCGCGCGGTGCGCGACCTGGCGGTGACCCCGGGCGACAACCGCCTCGACTTCCGCCTCGAGCGCGGCCTGTCGGTGTCCGGCCGGGTGCTCGACGAGGGCGGAGCGCCGCTCGCCGGCGTCCGCGTCGCCCTCGACGCGCGCGGCGGGCGCCACGCGTGGTCCAGGACCGGCGAGCTGACCGGCGACGACGGTGCGTTCGAGCTCGACGGCGTCGAGCCGGGCACCTACACCGTGTCGGCGCAGAAGGAGGGGTTCGCCGCCACCCACCGCGACGGCGTCGAGGTGGCGGGAGCGCCGGTCGCGGGCCTGGAGCTGCGCCTCGCCCGCGGCGCCGTGGTCACCGGCCGCCTGCTGGGCCTCGAGCTGGCCGAGCTGGCGTCCGCCCGTGTGGTGGCGGGCCAGCCCGGCGGCAGCGGCTTCCCGCTCTTCACCGCCGTCGCCCACGACGGCTCGTTCCGCCTGGAGGGGCTGGCACCGGGGACGTGGACCCTGATGGCCATCCTCGGCACCGGCGCCCCGGCGGTGCAGGAGGAGCTCACCATCGAGCCCGGCCAGAGCGAGCTGACGGTCGACCTCGACCTCGGCCGGCCCGGCTCGGTGCTGCGCGGTCGCGTGCTGCTCGGCGACGCACCGCTGGTCGACGCCTACGTCATCCTCACCGGCCAGCAGGGGACGGCGGCCGGCTTCGATCGCACCGACCACCAGGGCCGCTTCGAGCTCCATCACCTCGAGGGCGGAACTTACGAGCTTCAGGTCGGCACCATGGGCGGCGTTCGCCAGGAGACCCGCACGGTGGAGATCGACGGCGACCAGGAGATCGAGGTGCGCATCGCCGCCGCGACGGTGCGCGGCGTCGTGCTCGGCGGCGGCGAACCGCTCGAGGGCGCCGCCGTGTCGCTCGAGCCGCGGGACGGCGAGCCGGGCTTCCAGGTGCCGGTGCGCAGCGACTCGGCCGGCCGCTTCGTGCTCGCCGCGGTGCCGGCCGGCCGCTACCGGCTGCGCGCCGAGGCGACCGGGTTCGCGTCCGGGGAAGCGGCGGTGGTGGTCGAGGAGGGCGTGCCGGTCGACGGCCTCGAGGTGCGCCTGGAGCGCGCCGCCGGCCTGGTGCTGGTGGTCGCAGGCCCCTTCGGCCGGCCGCCGGAGACGGTGTCGGTGGCGGCGCTCGACCCGGCGAGCCTGGTGGCGGCGGCGCCCGGCGCGGCGGCGGGGAGCGGTCCGCGCACCGTCTACCGCGACCGCCTGCCGGCCGGCGAAGGGGGGCGGGTACGGCTCGACGGGCTGCCGGCCGGCCGCTGGCGGCTGGTGGTGGGAGCCGAGGGGCTGGCGGCGGTGCAGGTCGACGCCGTCTCGCCCGGGCCGGAGCTGGTGGTGGCGCTGCCGCCGCAGGCGCGCCTGTCGGTCGAGGTGCCGGAGCTGGCGGGCAGCGGCGAGCTCGGCGAGGTGCGCGTCACCGGCGACGACGGCCGGCCCTTCGTCCTCCCCGACTGGCTGAGCGCGCGCGCCGCCTTCCCGCTGCGCGCCGGCCGCACCGAGCTGCGCGGCCTGCCGCCGGGGCGCTGGACGGTCACCGCCGCGACGCCGGACGGTCGCACCTGGAGCGCCGCCGCCGTCACCGCCGCCGGCGCCGCCTCCGAGGTGGTGCTGGAGTGATCAGGCTTCCGCGAAGCCGGTGACGATGTAGGTGCCGGAGCGCGGGTCCTTCTTCAGCTTCACCAGGTTGTTGCGCTCGGCGTCCTCGAGCAGGTCGGAGAAGGTCGAGTAGCCGTAATAGCCCTCGTTGAACGACGGCTTCTTGCGCTGCATCGTCTGCTTGATCATCGAGCCCCACAGGACGTCCTTGTTGTCCCGCAGGAGCGCCTGGATGGCGTCCACCATGAGGCGGAAGGCTTCGTTCTTCTTCGAGTCCTTGCCGTCCACCTTGGGCACCGTCTGGCGGTCGCGCCACAGGTCCTCGTACATGATGAACTCGTCGCAGTTGTCGACCAGCAGGTTCGACGACGAGTCCTTCACCCCGATGCCGATGACGTACTTGTTGTTCTCCTTGAGCTTCGACACCAGCGGCGAGAAGTCGCTGTCGCCGGAGAGGATGACGAAAGTGTCGAGGTGCTCCTTGGAGTAGGACAGGTCCATGGCGTCCACCACCATCTTGATGTCCGCCGAGTTCTTGCCCGAGTAGTACTTCTGCGGGATGTCGATCAGCTCGATCGCCGCCTCGTGCATGGGGCGCTTGTACTCGCTGTAGCGCTCCCAGTCGCAGTAGGCCTTCTTGACGATCACCTTGCCCTTCTCCAGCAGGCGCTCCATGACCAGGTTGATGTCGAACTTCTTGATCGCGGAGTCGCGCACGCCGAGGGCGATGTTCTCGAGATCGCAGAACATGGCGATCTTTCTCTCGTCACTCACAGACGGTTTCCTTTCAGGGGGCGCGGCAAGGACCTCCTCGCGGATCTCGGCGATCTCGCGGGGCGAGACGTCGTCGAAGGTGAAGTCGTCGCGCTGGAACTTGGGATCATCGGCCGAGCCGCCGTTGCGGCCGGACGCCGGCTTGTCGGGCCGGCCCTCGTCGGAACGGCCCTCGCCGGAACGGCGAGCTCGGGAGCGGCGGCCGGAGCGCTCCTCCGGCGCCTCCGCCCGCGCCGCGGCCCTCGGCTCGCGCTTGAGCTCAGGCTTCTGCTCGCGCTTGGGCTCGGGCTTCGGCTCGGGTTTCGGCTCCCGCTTGGGCTCGCGCTTGGGCTCGCGCTTGGGCGCGGGGCGCGCCTCGCGCCTGCCCTCCGCCTTCGGCTCGCCCTTCGCCTCGCCGCCCTTGGCCTCGCCGCCCTTCGCACGCTCCGGCCGCGTGCGCTCCGGCCGCGGGCGGTCGGGCTTGCCATCGGGCTTGCGGTCCTGCCGGGCGCGTTGCGCCGGCGCTCGTTCCGGGGCGTCGGCCTTGCGGCCGTCCTGCTTCGCTGCGGGCTCGGGTTTGTCGGGTTGGTCTTCGCGGTCTTCGGCGCCCTCTGCCGTCGGGCGCAACCACCAGGGACTCAAGGTACGGTCTTCCTTTCTCGTTTCACGCCGCACGCCGTACGCGGGGAGGGGTGCTCGGTCGGGGCGTCGGGGGCCGGCGGGCGCGGTGTCGCTGCGGGGTCGTTTTGCGCGCCGGCCGTAAGTATAGCAGGTGGAGGCACTTCTGCCGAGGGGTCAGCCGCCTTGCGGCGCGGCGGCGGCGGCGGCCACTTCCTCGGGCGGATCGACGCCGGGCAGCAGCACCAGCTCGAGCTCGTGGAGCTGGCCGACGAAGCGGTCGACGCGCTCCTCGACCGGCTCGGCGGCCTCGCCCAGCTCGGCGCGCACCCGCCGGTGCACCTCGGCCACGGTGACGGCGCCGTCGAGCTGGCGCCACACGAAGCTGCCCACCGCGTCGAGGCGGATCTTCGGCATCGACATGCGGTGCGAGAGGCGGGCCAAGAGGCCGCCGAGGCCGCCGGTGCGGCGCGGCCGGGGGCGCTCGACCAACACCCGGCCGTCGTCCTTCTCGCTCCACGCGGCGCGCCGCACCGGCGCCAGCGGAGCCAGCGCCGGTACGGGCCCGGGGACCGGGCCGCGGCGGCCCACCGCTACTCGACGCGCGCCGCGGGCGTGCCGCCGTCGCGCATCTTCTGGATCGGCAGCCACACCAGCATGTAGAGGATCACCGGGTAGATCAGCAGACCCGCCCAGGCGCTGGCGGCGAAGGGCGGCGTCACCGCCTGCCGCGCCGTCACCAGCCCCGGCATGAACTCGCCGCCGAGCACCAGGAAGGCGAGCAGCACCGCCATCAGCGCCTCGCCGGCGATGAAGCCGGAGGCGACCAGGGTGCCCATGTTCTCGCCGCGGGTGCGCTCCTCGTCGCTGGCGCCGGCCTTCTTCGCCCGCGCATCGAAGATCCAGCGGACGAGGCCGCCGACGAAGATGGCGGCGGTCGAGAAGAACGGCAGGTACATGCCGACGGCGATCAGCATCGGCGACGGCGACTTGATGAGGATCAGGCCGAGGGCGAGGAACATGCCGACGACGACCAGCGGCCAGGCCATCTCGCCGCCGACGATGCCGCGGGCGAGGAGCGCCATCAGGCCCGCCTGCGGCGCCGGCAGCTCGGCCGAGCCGATGTGGTACACGCGGTCGAGCGCCGACAGCGGCAGCGCCAGCACGGCGGCGGCGGCGATGACGCCGAGGATCTCGGCGATCTCCATCTTCCACGGCGTGCCGCCGAGGATGTGGCCGACCTTGAGGTCCTGCATCATGTCGCCGGCGATGCCCGCCGCGCAGCACACGATGCCGGCGACGCCGAGCACCGCCGCGATGCCGTGCACGTCGGTGAGCCCGATGGCGACCATGAGCACCGCCGAGATCAGCAGCGCCGACAGCGTGAGGCCGGAGATCGGGTTGTTCGAGCTGCCGATCAGGCCGACCAGGTAGCCGGCGACGGCGGCGAACAGGAAGCCGAGGACGATCATCACCACGGTCAGCAGCAGCGAGCCGGCGAGGTTCTGGGCGAAGTACTGGTAGAGGAAGAAGACGGGCACCGCCAGCGCCAGGATGCCGATGAACACCTTCTTCATGTCGAGGTCCTTCTCGGTGCGATCGACCGCCTCGCCGCCGCCGGTGACCGAGAAGTCCTTGAACGCCTTGGAGATGCCCGCGATCAGCGAGCCGCGCAGGTTCCACAGCGTGTAGAAGGCGGCGACGATCATCGTGCCGACGGCGAGCGGCCGCACCTGGCGCGACCAGATAGTGGTCGCGACGTCGATCATCGAGGTGTCGGGCGACGTCGCCGCCAGGCTGGTGGCCAGCGCCGGGTTGAGGAACAGGGCGAGCGGCACCAGCAGCAGCCAGCCGAGGACGGCGCCGGCGAAGAGCACCGCCGACACCCTGAGGCCGACGATGAAGCCGACGCCGATCAGCGCCGGCGAGGCGGCCGGCGTCTGGAACAGCATGCCGCCGGCGTAGGCGACGCGCTGCCCCATCATCTCGATCGTCGAGGTGCCGAAGTCGTAGAAGCGCTGCGTGTAGTCCTGGATCAGGTGGATGCCGTTCGAGTTCTTGAACAGCTCCCACAGGCCGGCGATCCCCATGGCGCCGAACACGTACTTGGCGCCGGTCGCGCCGCCCTGGCCGGCCTTGACGATCTCCGCCGCGGCGACGCTCTCCGGGAACGGCAGGTCGGCCTCGACGACCAGCGTGCGGCGCAGCACGATGACGAAGAGGACGCCGAGGACGCCGCCGAGCATCATGATGGCGGTCGCCTCCCAGTAGTGCAGCGTCTCCCAGGCGCCGGAGATGACGAACGCCGGGATGGTGAAGATGGCGCCGGCGACCAGCGCCTCGCCCACCGACGCCGTGGTGCGCGCGATGTTCTCCTCGAGGATGGTGCCGCCGAAGACGCGCAGGGCGGCCATCGCCACCACCGCGGCCGGGAAGGTGGCGGCCACCGTCAGGCCCGCCTTCATGCCGAGATAGGCGTTGGCGGCTCCGAGCACCACCGCCATCAGGATGCCGAGCACCACCGCCTTGACGGTGAGCTCGGCCATGCTAATGCTGGCCGGCACGTACGGGACATCCGGCTTCGCTGCCATGGGTTCCCCTCCGCAGAGTTCTTCCGGGACGTTCGCTGGACGTTGAACCGGGCGATTCTATCCGACGCGGCGGCCGCGGACGGAAGGCGCGGCGCGGTATGCTCGGCGGTGGCGGCGACCGACCCGATCCCGCATCCACGACCTGGCGCCCGGCCGCCGCCCGACCGCGTCCCGAACCGTTCCCGAACCCCGCCGAGAGGAGATCGCCGTGACCTTCGTATCGGAGCTCGAACCGCAGGCCGTGTGGAGCCACTTCGACCGCATCCTCGCCATCCCGCGCCCGTCGAAGGGCGAGGAGAAGATCCGCCGCTACGTCGTCGAGCGCGCCGCGGCGCGCGGCCTCGAGACGCGGCAGGACGCGGCCGGCAACGTGGTGGTGAGCGTGCCCGCCACCGCCGGCCGCGAGGACGCGCCGGTGACCGTGCTGCAGAGCCACCTCGACATGGTGCAGGAGAAGAACCGCGACGTCGACTTCGACTTCGCGAAGGACGCCATCCGGCCGGTGCGCGAGGGCGAGTACCTGACCGCGGACGGCACCACCCTCGGCTCCGACAACGGCATGGGGGTGGCGGCGATGCTGGCGGTGATGGAGTCCGACGACCTGGTGCACGGGCCGCTCGAGCTGCTCTTCACCATGGACGAGGAGACGGGCCTGACCGGCGCCTCCGAGCTGGCGCCCGACCTCCTCCACGGCGAGCGCCTGCTCAACCTCGACACCGAGGAGGAGGGCGCCCTCTACGTCGGCTGCGCCGGTGGCGGCGACAGCCTGCTGCGGTTGCCGCTCTCCGAGGAGCCGGCCTCCGGCGGCGCCGTGCTGGAGGTCAAGCTGACCGGCCTCAAGGGCGGCCACTCCGGCGTCGACATCCACCTCCAGCGCGGCAACGCCATCCAGCTCCTGGCGCGGGCGCTCCACGCCGCCGAGGGCGAGGTGCCCTTCCCGGTGGGCGTGGTGGCCTTCGAGGGCGGCACGGCGCACAACGCCATCCCGCGCGAGGCGTTCGCCACCGTGCGCGTGGGCGTGGACGACGCGGCGGCGTTCGAGGCGGCGGTGAGGAAGGAATTCGACAGGATCGCCAAGGAGTACCGCTCCGCGGACCCCGACATGAACCTGGAGGTGCACCGCGCGGCGGGCGGCGCGCAGAAGGTCTTCGACGCGGCGACCAGCCGCAAGGTACTGGCGCTCTTGGCGGCGCTGCCGCACGGCGTGCAGGCGATGAGCTACGACATCCCGGACCTGGTGGAGACCTCGACCAACCTGGCGACGGTGAAGCGCAAGGGGGACGTCCTGGAGGTGCTGATGTCGTCGCGCTCGTCGGTCGACACCGCCATCGGCGCGCTGCGCGGCCGCGTCCGCGCCGTCGGCGAGCTGGCCGGCGCCGAGGTCGAGCAGCACGGCGGCTACCCCGGCTGGAAGCCGGACATGGACTCCGAGCTGCTGCGCGTCATGCGCCGCCTGCACGCCGAGGTGCTGGGTGACGAGCCGGCGGTCAAGGCGATCCACGCCGGCCTCGAGACGGGCATCATCGGCGAGAAGTACCCCGGCATGGACATGATCTCCTTCGGCCCCCAGATCGAGTTCCCCCACTCCCCGGACGAGCGCGTGCACATCGAATCGGTGGAACGGTTCTGGAAGCTGCTGAAGGCGACGCTGGAGGAGCTGGCGTGAAGAGGGACGAGCTCCTGAAGTTCATCGACTCCGACAAGGTCGATGTGCGCTACTGGGAGCAGCACTGTCACGAGCTTTCGGTCGAAGATCGGTTCGAAATCGCCGAGGAGCTGTTTCGCCGGGGCTTGGCCCGCGATCCCGACCTGCTGAGCGAGGAACGGCGGCGCGAGGATCTCGCGCACCACACGTATCTCGCCAACGCACTCCGACGTGTCCCGAGATCATCAGAATCCCCCGAAGAGCCGGGGCAATAGCATCCACGCCATGCGCCGCCTCGCCCTTCTCGTCTCCGGCGCCTCCGGGATGCGGCTGCCGCGGCACCTGCTGGGGGTGCTGGCGGGGCATCCGGAGGTGGGGCGGATCCACCTGGTGGTGTCGCGGGGGGCGGCGCAGGTGCTGGCGCACGAGTTGGGGCGGGACAGGACCGGCGCCGAGTCGCTGATCGAGGCCGCCGGGCTCGACGAGGCCGGCCGCGGCAAGGTCGAGATCCACCGCGACAGCGACCTCGACGCGCCGATCGCCTCCGGCTCCTATCGCCTGGACGGCACCATCGTCCTCCCCTGCAGCGCCGGAACCCTCGGCGCCCTGGTCAGCGGCGTCGCGACCACCCTGATCTACCGTGCCGGCGCCGTGGCGCTCAAGGAGCGCTGGCCCCTGGTCCTCGGCTTCCGCGAGACGCCGTACTCGATCCTCCACATCGAGAACATGCGCCGCATCACCCACGCCGGCGCCGTGGTGCTGCCGCCGATCCCGGCCTTCTACATCGGCGACGAACGCCAGTTCGGCGACGAGACCTTCGACCGCTTCCTCGACCACTACTGCCTGCGCGTCCTCGACCGCTTCGGCCTCCGCGAGGTGGAGCACACGGAGCTGCGGTGGAAGGAAGCCGAGCCTCTAGCGGAGGGGTAGGAAGAACACCCGGCGCTGCGCCGCTTCCGAACTCGCAAGCGCGTGCAGGGTCCGCAACCCGCGCACCCACTCGCCGACGCTGGAACGAACCTGCGGCAGGAAGGCGATCCCGGCGTGCTCGATCCCTTCGGCGGCCTTCCGCAGGAAGTCCTGGTCGTGGGTGCAGAGCACGCGGCCGAGCTCGGTCGCGTGCCGCAGATGGTTGACGTCCTTGTCTCCGAGCCGCTCGAGGCTGTGGGCAGACACCACGTCGAGCCCCGATAGGGTGAGCTGGCGAGACACCTCCAGGGGTACGTTCTCGTCCAGGTAGAACCGGAGCTCAGCCAACGGATCGGTGCGATTCGCGCCGGGTCAACTCGAGTCGCCAGCGCTCCGCCTCGTCCGCGTTGGCGCGGATCTCGGCGTCGATCTCCGCTCGATGGCTGTGGTAGTAGGAGAGGACCGCGTGCACCTGGGAGAGGTCCAGGGCGAAGCCCACCGCCAGCTCCTCGGGGGATTGCCCGTCGAAGAGGTGATAGGCGACGACGTCCGAAACCCGGATCGTCGTGCCCCCGACCACGGGCCTGCCGCCTCGGATCTCGGGATCCTCGACGATCAGGTCGATGGGGAGGGTCTTCGTCGCCATGGCGGTGGCTCGCGGCTGTGGTGATCCCCAGTGTACCAGCCGTTCAGGCAGTGCCCAGCAACCGAGCAGAATTTCCGCCACCGAAGAAGGTCCCGGGTCACGGTCGTCCTGGCTCGGGTCGTAGGAGGCGATGCCGACGGCGGCGAGGGGGGCGTGGGCGACGGCGGTGCCGGCGGTGGCGGCGATCTCGGCCGGTTGCAGGCCGTCGGGTGTGGGCAGGTAGTTGGCGCGGCGGACGGCCGGGTCGAGGGCGTCGAGGTCGACGTGGACGTAGAGGTGGTCGACGCGGCGGTTTAAGTTAGCGAGAGCGCCTTGGCCGGCCGCGGTGCGGAGCTCGGCAGGCGGCAGGTGGAGGTCCGGTGGCGGCGATCAGGTCCTGCTCGCCGGGGTCGAGGTCGCGGGCGGCGAGCAGGGCGGCGTTCTCGACCGCGGCACGGTGAGCGCAGATCAGGGAGAGCTTCACGGCGGCGATCCTACGCCGTCCCGGAGCGCCCCCGGTTGAACCGCCCGCTCCTGTACACTGGACCCACAGTCGTCCATCGACCACAGGAGGATGGCCATGAACGCCACGCGCAGGCTGCACGACGGCATCGTCGGAGTGGTGATCACCGCCGGGGTAGCCCTCGGCTACTGGGTGGCGCCGGCCTGGCTGCTGGTGCCCGGGATCGTCGGGGTGCTGATGATCCAGAGCTGGTTCACCGGCTTCTGCCCCGTCTACTACACGCTGGACAAGCTGGGCCTGGGCGAGCCACGCCACGCGCCGGCGGCGCCCTCCACCCCCGCCTGAGCATGGGCTGATCCGCCGCCGCCGGGACGGATCGCGGTAGGCTTCCGCGCGCATGCGAGCCTCCGCCTTCGTCCACGACACCCGTACCGTGCTCGAGATGATCAAGTTCGAGCACACCCTGTTCGCGCTGCCGTTCGCCTTCATGGGGATGATGCTGGCGGCCGAAGGGTGGCCGTCGTGGCGGACCGTGGGGTGGATCGTGGTCGCCATGGTCGGCGCGCGGTCGGCGGCGATGGGGTTCAACCGGCTGGCCGACCGGCGGATCGACGCCGAGAACCCGCGCACCGCCTCGCGCGCGCTGCCGGCGGGGCAGGTGAGCCCCGGCTGGGTGGCGGGGTTCGTGGCGGTGAGCGCGGCGCTGCTCGTCGTCGCCTGCTGGCGGCTCAACCCGCTCACCCTGGCGCTGTCGCCGGTCGCCCTCGCCGTCGTCCTCGGCTACTCGTACACCAAGCGCTTCACCTGGGCGTCGCACCTGGTGCTCGGGCTGGCGCTGGCCATCGCGCCGGTGGGAGCGTGGGCGGCGGTGCGCGGCACGCTCGAGCCGACTCCGTTCCTGCTCGCCGGCGCCGTGCTGCTGTGGGTCGCCGGCTTCGACGTCCTCTACGCGCTGCAGGACCTCGACTTCGACCGCCGGCGCGGCCTGCACTCGATCCCGGCGCGCTTCGGCATCGTCGGCTCGTTGTGGATCTCGGGCGTGCTCCACGCGCTGATGCTCGGCCTCCTGGCGCTGCTGCCGGCTCTCTACGCGTCCGGCGGCGGGCCGCGGCTGGGGTGGATCTACGGGCTCGGCTGGCTCGGGTGCCTCCTGCTCGTCGCCTACCAGCACCGGCTGGTGCGGCCGGGCGACCTCTCCCGCCTCGACGCCGCCTTCTTCCAGACCAACGGCGCGCTGTCGCTGTGGCTGTTCGCGGCTACCGCCGCCGACCTGCTGCTCGCCGGCTGATCCGCCGGCAGCACTGTAGGCGGTTGTATACTGCCGCTTCGCCGCCCCCGCTCGACGACAGGAACACCCCGCCATGCCGAGACCCATCCCGACGATCCGCCCCGAGACCTTCCCCGCCGAGCTCGCCGGCCTCGCCGCCAAGGTGCGCGACGGCGAGCGGCTGGACGCGGCGGACGCGCTGACCTGCTTCACCACACCGCACGTCCTCCACCTCGGGCGGCTGGCCGACGCCGTGCGCCGCGATCTGCACGGCGACGTGACCTACTTCAACGTCAACCGGCACCTCAACCCGACCAACGTCTGCGTCTACACCTACGACTGCAAGTTCTGCGGCTTCGCGGCGATGAAGGGCGAGGAGCACGCCTGGGAGATGAGCCACGAGGAGGTCTACCGGCGCGCCGCCGAGCAGGGCGGCAACGAGGTCACCGAGTTCCACATCGTCGGCGGCCTGCACCCGGACCTCGACATGGCGTGGTACGAGGAGATGCTGCGCGGCCTGAAGGAGCGCTTCCCGAACGCCCA
>CAZLBJ010000603.1:0-2577 GCA_964557755.1 uncultured Thermoanaerobaculia bacterium | reverse complement strand
GACCAGCGGCCGCCAGTCGAGCTCCAGCGGCTCGCCGGGCTCCGCGGGGTCGTGCACCTCGAGCGGATAGGCGCCGGTTTCGGCGGGGTCGACCGCCGCCTCCAGCGCCATCGCCGCCTGCCCCTCGAAGCTGGCGCGCGGGTGCAGGCCGGCGAGGGCGGCGACGCCGTCGAACAGGCGGCCGGCGCTGGTCGTCACCGGCGCGTGCAGGCCGCCGCCGAGCATGCGCTCGAAGGGGCGCAGCTCGGCGGGCGCCGCCAGGGTGCCGGCGGCGGTGGCCCAGTGGCCGGCGTCGCCGCCGCACGTCTCCCACAGCAGCGCCAGCGCCGAACGCCGCGGCTCGCGCACCGCCGCGTCGCCGCCCGGCAGGCGGAAGGGGCGCAGGCGGGCGACGCGCTCGTACGCGGCGGCGCCGCCGAGCAGCACCTCGCCGCCCCAGATCGTGCCGTCCGGCCCGTAGCCGGTACCGTCCCACGCGAAGCCGAGGGTGCGTTCGTCCCCCTCGCCCCAGGAGCCGTGCTCGGCGAGGCAGGCGGCGAGGTGGGCGTGGTGGTGCTGGACGGCGACCAGCGGCAGCCCGGCGAGGGCGGCGAAGCGCTGGCCGGCCTCGCCGGCGGCGGCGGCGGCGGCCCAGCGGGTGGTGGCGTAGTCGGGATGGAGGTCGTGCACCAGCGCCGCCGGCCGCGCCTCCCAGAGGTCGAGGAAATCGGCCACCGCGGCCTCGAAGGCGGCGCGCGAGGACGGCGTCTCCATGTCGCCCAGGTGCTGCGACACGAACACGCGGCCGCCCAGGCGCAGGGCTACGGTGTTCTTGAGGTGGGCGCCGACGGCGAGCAGCACCGGCGGCTCGCCGCCGTTCGCCGCCGGGAGCGCCGGCAGCGGCACCGGCAGCGGCGCGTAACCGCGCGCGCGGCGCAGGAGCTGCGGCACGCCGCCGGCCAGCCGCGCCACGCTGTCGTCCGCGTGGCGGGCGATCGGCCGGTCGTGGACCAGGAACAGGTCGGCGATGCCGCCGAGGCGCTCGACCGCCTCGTCCTCGCGGGTGACGATCGGTTCCTCGGCGAGGTTGCCGCTGGTCGCCACCAGCGGCCTGCCGAAGCGGCCGGTCAGCAGGTGGTGGAGCGGCGTGTAGGGGAGCATCAGGCCGAGCTCCGGCCTGCCGGGGGCCACCTCCTCGGCGACGTTGCGCCCGCCGTCGCCGCCGCGCCGCCGCGGCAGCAGCACGATCGGCGCCTCCGGTGACGCCAGCAGCGCGGCGGCGGCGGCGTCCACCTCGCACAGCGCGCGCGCCCACGACAGGTCCGGGACCATCAGCGCCAGTGGCTTGTCGCGGCGCACCTTGCGGCGGCGCAGCTCGCGGACCGCCGCGGCGTCGGCGGCGTTGACCACCAGGTGGAAGCCGCCCAGCCCCTTGACGGCGACGACGGCGCCGCGGCGCAGCGCCGCCACCGCGCCGTCGAGCGCCGCGTCGCCGGCCGCCATCGCCTCGCCGGCGGCGGACCACAGGGCGAGCCGCGGCCCGCAGGCGGGGCAGGCATTGGGCTGGGCGTGGAAGCGCCGGTCCAGCGGGTCCTCGTACTCGCGCCGGCACTCCGGGCACAGGGTGAAGCCGGCCATCGTGGTGTGCGGCCGGTCGTAGGGCAGGGCGCGGACGATGGTGAAGCGCGGCCCGCAGTCGGTACAGTTGGTGAACGGATAGGCGTGGCGGCGGTCGGCGGCGTCGAGCACCTCGGCGAGGCAGGCCGGGCAGGTGGCGACGTCGGCCAACACCACGGCGCTCTTGCCGCCGCCGGCGGGGCTCGGGTGGATGGCGAAGCCGGCGTAGCCGGCGGCCGGCAGCCAGGCGCCGGTCGCCTCGTGGATCTCGGCGCGCGGCGGCAGCTCGGCGGCCAGCCGGCCGGCGAAGCGGCGCACCGCGGCCTCGCCGCCCTCCACCTCGAGGAAGACGCCGCGCCCGTCGTTGGCCACCCAGCCGCCGAGCGCCAGGTCGCGGGCCAGGCGGTAGACGAACGGCCGGAAGCCGACGCCCTGGACGGCGCCGCGCACCTCCAGCCGCAGGCGGCGCGGATCGGGACCCGCGGGGGCGGCGGCGAGGTGGATTCCGGGCATGCTGGCGCCACGCTACCGGCCGCGCCAAAACGACGCACCACCCCCGCAGGCGACTTCGGCGCCACCCGCGGAGGCGGGAGGCGGCCCGCGCCGCCGGCCGGTGCGCGGGCGCCGCCGGTGCGCCAGCATGCCGACATGGGCCGATGCCCCGGGGACGGTGGTCGTAGAGAGCGCGACCTGCCGCCCTCGCCGGAGCGCCGCCGCGCCCTTCTGCTCCTCGGGAGTGCGTGCGGCGCCCTGGCAACGGCCGGGCCGGGTTTCATGGCTTGCACCCGGTCCGGCCGCGCATCGGCCCCGCCCGGCGGCGGCACTTCCCTTCCTCTCTCGCTGCTGCCGCCGGGCACTCGTCTCCGCGTCCTCCACGAAGGGTTCCCGGTCGAGGTACGGCGCGCCGCCGGCGGCGCGGTCGACGCCCTCTCCCTGCTGTGCACCCACAGCGCCTGCGAGGTGCGCTGGCAGGTGGCAGAG
>CAZLBJ010000602.1:0-7420 GCA_964557755.1 uncultured Thermoanaerobaculia bacterium | reverse complement strand
GGTCTTCACGAACGGGTACACCACCAGGTACGGCAGCCGCTCGCCCGCCACCGCGTCGATCGCCGTCGCCGACTCCCGCCGCACGTAGGGCGAGGGCTTGGTCATCCCCCACAGCGTCATCCCCGGCTCCAGCCACCGCCGGTACGCCGCCGTCGCCCGCGCGAACCCCCCGAACGCCCGCCCCGGCGCCGCCTCCTCGTCGGCCCCCGCCGCCGCCCACACCAGCAGGTCCGCCTCCCCCCGCGCCGGGTAGACCTGGTAGTGCTCCACCCGCTCCACCGCCCCCGCCAGCGCCACCCGCCACCCCTCCAGCACCGTCCGCCGCTCCGACGCCTCCGCCTCCCAAAGCCGGGGCGTCCCCCGAAACGCCGCGAACAAGCTCAAGCTCCGCTCCGCCATGACCGGCCGATCCTGCCACACTCCACGTGAGGTTCTTCCCTTCGTCTTCTCTGATCGCATCGTCGTCCCCGAACGCCGCAGAGCCTCCGCAGGGCAAGCCCGCGCTGTTGACCCTACGTCCAGTCGCAGACCGATCGGTGTGTGGGCGTGGGGTGTCGCCGGTCCGGGGGCCAGAGCGCTCGCGCGCGGTCGGTGCTGCGCCGAGACCTCCGCACGGGGGCGGGGTTGGTGGGCGAGGTGGGTGGGCGGGCTGCTTCGGGAGCATGCATCGACCGAATCCGGGGGCGAAGCGCAGCGAGCCCCCGGCGCGCCTCGCGGCGGCCCCTGGACCGGCGACACCCCACGCCCCCCTCACCACCGCCGGCCATCCACGCGACCCACGCGACCCACGCGACCCTCACCTTCCACGCACCACCCCCGAGGGTGGCCCGGTCCTCGCACCCCCACCTCCCCGGACGGACGGTGCATCCCCGCGCAACCCCCGCCATACTGCCGCAGACACGCGGACACCGAAGGAGGCAGCCCATGTTCCGGAAGCAGGAGACCGAGGTGCTCGTCGTCGGGGCCGGGCCGGTCGGCATGTTCGCCGCCCTGTCCCTCGCCGAGCGCGGCGTCGCCGTCACCCTCATCGACGAGTCCTGGCGCGCCACCGCGCGCAGCTACGCCCTCGCGCTGCACCCCCACTCCCTCGAGCTCCTCGACGGCGCCGGCCTGATGGACGAGCTGACCGACCAGGGCCACCGCATCGACACCGTGGCCGTCTACGAGGGCGGCGAGCGCCGCGTCGAGTTCCCGCTCGCCGAGCTCCCCGGGGGCTTCCCCTTCCTCCTCGTCCTGCCGCAGGACCGCCTCGAACGCGCGCTCGCCCGGCGCCTCCAGGACAAAGGCGTGACCGTGCGCTGGAACCGCCGCCTCGCCGGCTGCGAGCAGCGCGGCCGCGACGGCGACCCCTGCGTCGTCTCCCAGGTCGAGGAGCTGGCCAAGGAGTCGGTCGGCTACGGCGTCGCCACCAGCGAGTGGGTGGTCGAGGAGCGCGGCCGCGTCGTCTCGTCGTTCGTGATCGGCGCCGACGGCCACCGCTCCGCCGTGCGCCGCCTGCTCGGCATCGACTTCGAGAAGGTCGCCGCCGCGGACGCGCCGGCCGAGGAGGTGTACGCCGTCTTCGAGGTCGAGTCCGAGCCGCCGGCGCCGCACGAGGTGCGCGTGGTGCTCGCCGACGGCACCAGCAACGTCCTCTGGCCGCTCGGCCCCGATCGCCTGCGCTGGAGCTTCCAGCTCGCCGACCCCGAGGGCCTGGTGGCGCAGCGCTCCAAGGGGCGCCTGGCGGTGCAGCTCGGCGGCGACGTCTTCCCCTACCTCGACCGCGACGACCTCGGCCGCCTGGTCGCCGAGCGCGCCCCGTGGTCCGGCGACGGCCCCGGCCGCGGCGAGCTCGACTGGTCGGTGGCGGTGCGCTTCGAGCGCCGTCTCGCGTCCCGCTTCGGCGACGGCCGCGTGTGGCTGGCCGGCGACGCTGCCCACCTCGCCGGCCCGGTGGGGGTGCAGAGCATGAACGTCGGTCTGCGCGAGGCGCACGAGCTGGCCTGGCGCATGGCGGAGGTCCTCCACGCGGGCGGCAGCGAGGAGCTGCTCGCCGCCTACGAGCGCGAGCGGCGCGCCGAGTGGCGGCGGCTGCTCGGCCTCGAGGGCGCCCCGGCGGTCGCCGACGGCGCCGCGCCGTGGGTCGCCCGCAACGCCGGCCGCCTGCTGTCGTGCCTGCCGGCCTCCGGCGACGACCTCGCCCTGCTGGCGCGCCGCGTCGGCCTCGAGCTGGCGGGCTAGGTCAAAGGAACAGCAGCACGACGCCGGCGACCGCCACCACGGCGCCGGCGACGCCGCCCGGCCCCACCCGCTCGCGACCGAGCAGCACCACGGCGGGGATGATCAGCACCGGCGTAAGCGCCATCAGGCTCGCCGCCACGCCGGCGGCGACGAGCTGCACCGCCACCAGCGACAGCGAGACGCCGAGGAAGGGGCCGAAGAAGGCGCCGACGGCGGTGAAGCCCATCGCCCGGCGGTCGCGCATCGCCGCCGGCAGCCGCCGCCACCAGCCGAGCGCGGTGAACAACAGCAGGTAGCCGGCGGTGCCGGCGAGCACCCGCACGTGCGTCGAGGCGAAGGGGTCGTAGCTGCCCATGCCGAGCTTCGACAGCACCAGGCCGCCGGCCTGGCCGAGGGCGCCGCCGAAGCCCAGCGCCACGCCCTGGAGACGCCGGCTGCGCGACAGCTCGCCGGCGGCCACCGCCGGCGCCGGAGCGGCGCCGGTACCGGGGCTGGCGCGCCGCCGCTCGAGCACCGCCCACGCCACGCCGCCCACCGTCAGCGCCATGCCCGCCAGGTGGCGCGGCGCCAGCACCTCGCCGAGCACCAGCCAGCCGATCAGCGCCGTCAGCGGCGGCGCCAGCGACATCATCAGCGTCGCCAGGCGCGAGCCGAGGACGACGAAGGCGCGGAACAGGCAGAGGTCGCCGAAGGTGAAGCCGACCAGGCCCGACACCGTCAGCCACAGCCAGGCGCGTGGCGGTGCGTCGAGCGGCAGCGCCAGCCCGCGCACCAGCCAACCGTGCAGCGCCAGCAGACCCACCGCCATCACCAGCCGCACCAGGTTGACGGTCAGCGAGCCGACGCGGCGGCCGGCGGCCTCGAAGGAGAGCGCCGTGGCCACCCAGCAGAGGGCGGTGCCGAGGGCGGCGAGCTGTCCGGCGTAGAGCACCGGCGGAATCTACCGCGAGGCGACCTCGACGGCGCGGCCGGTGGAGCGGAGACGAAAACGCCCCCCGGGGGCCGGGGCCTCCGGGGGGCGGGATGCGCTGCGCTGCCGTGCCCGTTACGGGCAGGTCTCGAAGGCGGCGGTGTCGAGCTGCGGCTCGGCGAAGGTGCCGAGCGTGTTGTCGTAGCTCACGCTCTCACCGCTCAGCGTGTCGGTCACTCTCAGCTCGTAGCCGACGTTGGTGGTGGCGGCGAGGAAGACCCAGTAGTGGTCGTTCACGCCGCAGCCGTCGAGCACCTTGACCAGCACCTCGATGTTGGACGGCCGGAAGAACCAGAACAGGCCGGAGTCGATGGTCTCGCGGCGGGCGATCCCGACGCCGGAGTCGCCCGCGGTGGCCCAGTCGATGGTCACCGCGAAGCGGTTGCCGTTGAGGCACAGCGTGTCCGGCGAGCTCTCGCAGCCGCCGAGCTGGCCTCGCAGCTCGCCCTCGGGGTCGCTGTCCGAGCTGATCAGCACGTACCAGTCGCCCTCGAAGTAGGCGTCGACCTCCTCCACGGTGTCGAGCACGACGGTGGTCTCGAGGGGGCTCTCGCCGTCGTTGAGCGGAATCACGGTGGTGCCGTTCTCCCCCGCGGCGCCGAGCACCAGGTCGGCGGACGTGGCGTCCGCGACGTCGTGCGTGCAGCGCAGGTTCAAGGTCACCTCCTCCGGCGGGAAGAGCCCGACGAACTCGTAATCGACGTCGACGAAGCACGCACCGTCGGCATCGGTGTCGACGGGCGGCACCACCGCGTCGCCACGCAGCGCGAACGACAGGGTGCGCTCCGCGATCGGCTGCGCCGGCAGGAGCTGCCCGCGGATCTCGCCGTTGGTGTGCTCCGGCGTGTGGACGTTGACGTAGAGGCCGCCGGCCAGCAGGCGGACGACGTCGTCGGCATCGAGGGCCCACTCCGCCTGGATCGGGCTGGAGGCGTCGCCGAGGTTGAACAGCACGGGCCCGGACTCGTCGCTGAAACCGGTGTGGATGTGGGCGGCGATGGCGTCGTCGAGGGTGTGCTCGCACGAGATGGTGAAGAGCAGCTCGTCCTCCGAGAGGATGCCGAGGCAGGAACCGTAAGCGTCGGTGTCGACGGGCGGCACCTCGGCCTGGCCGAACAGCTCGGCCGTGAAGTTGACGTCGGCGTGGGCGAGGACGGGGAGGACCGCGACGAGCGCGGCGGCGAGGCAGAGGATGGGGAGTCGGGTTCGCATTTTGTGTGGGTCCTCCTGGTAGTTCCTGCGGGTGGCAAGGAGTGGTGCGGGTTCGGTGCGGAAAGAACGACGAGCGCGGCGGCCCCTCGGTCCGCCGCCCGGTCCCGTTCTCCACCCCCCAGCGCTAAAGCAAACGCCAGGCCAGTAGCACCCGCACGTGCAGCAGCGGGTCGTTCTCCTGGCCGCCGCCCCGCCGCCGCACGGTGAGCGGCGTGTAGTGCCCCTCGACCGCCAGCGCGGCGCCGGAGGGGTGGCGATAGCGCAGCCCGGCGGCGGCCGACCAGGTGAAGCCGTCGGCGGACAACAGGGTGCGGTCGCGCAGCCCGAAGGTGAGGGCGTCGACCTGGAACGCCATGTCCAGCCAGTTGGCGGACAGCGCGCCGTAGGGCACCCAGCGCGCCGCGCCGTCGTCGCGCGCCGCCGCCAGCTCGAGGCCGGCGTAGCGCATCGTGATCTCGTCCGACGACGGCTCTTCGCAGCCCGTGGGGTTGACGTCCGGGTCGGCGACGCCGGCCACCTCGCCGGGGCAGGTGATGTCGGACTCGACGCTGCCGCCCTGGCCGTGGATCCGGGCGCCGAGGCGCCAGGCGGCGGTCTCCACCAGCGGCCGGCCGAGGGAGACCGAGAGCAGGTGGGCCTCGACGTCGAACGCCTCGACCGGCGGCACGTAGCCGGCGGTCAGCGAGAAGCCGTGCGGCAGCCCGACCACCAGGCGCGGGCGCACGAACACCGGCGCCTTGTTGACGTCCTCGACCTTGGTGCCCTGGAAGCCGACCTGCGCCTCCTCGTCGTCGAGCTCGGGGATCCAGCCGAGCTCGAGGTCGACCTCCACCGAGCCGGGGCGGCGGCGCTCGGGCGGCCCGAAGCCGCCCATCAGGCTGACCGCGGTGAAGTACTTCATCGCCCAGGCCTCGGGGCGGTCGAAGGCGAGCTCCTCGTCGTTGCGCAGCACCGGCTGCGCCGCCGCCGGCACCGCGGGCAGGAGGAGGACCGCGGCGACGGCGGCGGCGGCAGCCGCCAGAGGAGAGGCCGCGGGCCTACGGGCAGGTGGCGAAGGCATCCGTGTCCTGGACCGGCACGGCGGCCGTGCCCTGCGGGTTGTCGTAGTTGCGCACCACGCCGCGCTCGGTGTCGATCACGGTGACGTGGTACTCGACGTCGGTGGTGGCGGCGAGGAACACCCACCAGCGGTCGAACGGCGCGACGCAGGCGTCCTGCACCTTGAGCAGCATCTCGACGTTGGCCTGGTTGAAGAACCAGAACAGGCCGGCGCGCTCGGTGAGCTCGATGCGGTTGGCCATGCGCTCCTCGCCGTTCGGGGCGCGGAAGCGCACCTGCACCTGGAAGCGGTCGTCGTGCAGGCACAGGGTGTGGTCGTCGGGCTGGCACGGGCCGGTGGGCAGGTCGTCGTCGAGCAGCGTCAGGGTGGCGGCGCTGGGGGAGCCGAGGGTGGCGCCGCCGGTGGGCTGGGAGAGGGTGAGGTTGACCGTCTCGTTGCCCTCGACGACGTCGTCGTCGAGCACCGGCACGGCCACCGGCTTGCCGCCGCTCTCGCCGTCGGCGAAGCCGACCGTGGCGTCGACGGCGGTGTAGTCGGCGCCGGCGGTGGCCGAGCCGTCGCTGGTGGTGACGCGGGCGCTCACCGCGCCGTCGTCGCCGCCGCTGCGCACCACCTGCACCACCGCCTGGCCGGCCGCCTCGCCGACGCTCGTCTGCGCCGCGCCGAAGGCCAGCGAGCCGGGGTCGCCGGGCGGCGCCTGGTCGTCGTCCTGGATGCGCAGGGTGGCGCTCGACGGCGAGGCCAGGGTGGCGCCGCCGGTCGGCGCGGTGAGCGTCAGGTTCACCGTCTCCAGGGGCTCGGCGACGGAGTCCTGGAGCAGCGGCACGTCGAAGAAGCGGACGCCGTCGACGCCGTCGCCCCAGGCCAGGGTGCCGGCGGTGTGCGTGTAGTCGGCGCCGGCGGTGGCCGAGCCGTCGCTGGTGGCGTAGGAGACGCCCACCGCGCCGTCGTCGCCGCCCTCGCGCACCACTCGGATGCGGGCGGCGGTGCCCTCGGTGGCGGTGACGATGGCGTTCTGGAAGCGCAGCGTGCCGGGGTCGTCGTTGCCGCCGTCTTCGGCGACGTTGACCTGCCCCGCCATGCCGAGGCCGGAGATGGTGCCGTGCACCTGGCAGTAGTAGCCGATGGTCCCCGGTTGGGTGAAGGTGCGGGTGAAGCTCCAGCCGGTGGACGGGGTGCCGTCGCCGCCCGCGCCGTCGCAGCCGTGGGCGCAGCGGAAGCTGCCGTTCGAGGCGCGCACGTTGTGGGTGATGCTGCCGACGTGGGTCCAGGTGACGGTGTCGCCGGGCTGGACGTTCACCACCGCCGGGTCGAACACCGAGTCGCGCACCGCCACCTGGTGGTTCGCGGCGGCGGCCGTGGCGGCGGCGGCGAGGCCGCAGAGAAGCGCCGCCGCCACGGCGCACGGGCGCCACGGCGGCGGGCGGTGCGGCCGGGGACGGGCCGCCGGCCGGGTCGGAATGCAGGGCATCGAGAGGGCTCCTTTCGGTCGCAGGGGTGCCGGATGCGGTCCGCCCGGTGCGTTCCCCGGCGGCGCGGGAGGGTTCATTGAACCGCCGGGCGCGGCGCGGGTACCTACCGTGCGACCGCCGCCCCTAGTCCGTCCGCCGGCCCGGCACCCGCCGCGGCTGGCGTATCCTGGGGCGGCAGCGACCGACGCCACCATGCCCCGTCCGCGCAGCGAGACCCCGTCCCTTCCCGCCGCCCGGCGCCCCGACGAGCCAGCCCTGCTGGCGCGCGTGGCGCGCGGCGACCGCGACGCCTTCGCTTCCCTCTACCGCCGCTACCAGCGGCCGCTGGCGGCCTACCTCGCGCGTCTCACCGGCGGCCTCGAGGGCGTCGACGAGCTGGTCGACGACACCCTGCTGGTGGTGTGGCGCCGCGCCGGCAGCTTCGCCGGCCGCTCGCGCCCGTCGACGTGGATCTTCGGCATCGCCTACCGCAAAGCGTTGAAGAGC
>CAZLBJ010000601.1:0-3929 GCA_964557755.1 uncultured Thermoanaerobaculia bacterium | reverse complement strand
GTCGCCGAAGCGCGACAGCATCACCAGCTCGGCGCCGAGCGCCTGTTTGTAGAACTCGATCGCCTCCTCGGCGCGGCCGTCGAAGAACAGGTAGGGCTGGACCTGCATGGCGTCTCTCCTCTCGTCGGTGGAGTCGTGCGGTCGGGGCACGGCGGCGCCCGTCCATCTTCTAGTCGTGCGGGCGGGTGCGAAATCGACACCCGCGCCGCGAATTCGTCACAGCTCGGCGAGGCGGCGGCGCAGGAAACGCTGCTGCGGCGTCTGCGGAGTGAGCGCGAGCGCCCGCTCGTAGGCCGCCCGCGCCTCGTCCCGGCGCCCCAGCCGTCGGCAGAGGTCGGCACGCACGGCGTGCGCCAGGTGGTACTCGCCGAGGTCGCCGCCGTCGAGGATGGCGTCGACCAGGGCGAGGCCCGCCGCCGGGCCGTCGCGCATCGCCACCGCCACGGCGCGGTTGAGCGCCACCACCGGCGACGGCTCGAGGCGCAGCAGCAGGTCGTAGAGGGCGACGATCTGCGGCCAGTCGGTGGCGGCGGGCTCGGGCGCCTCGGCGTGCACCGCGGCGATCGCCGCCTGCACGCCGTAGGGGCCCGGGCGGCGCGACGACAGCGCCCGCTCGGCCAGCGCGATGCCCTCCGCGATCTGCCCGCGGTCCCACAGCGAGCGGTCCTGGTCGTCGAGCAGCACGACGTCGCCGTCGGCCGAGGTGCGGGCGGCGCGGCGGGAGTCCTGGAGCAGCATCAGGGCGAGCAGGCCGAGCACCTCCGGCTCGGGGAGCAGCTCACAGAGTAGCCTTCCGAGCCGTATCGCTTCGGCGGACAGGTCGGAGCGGGTGAGCGCCTCGCCGGAGGACGCCGCGTAGCCCTCGTTGAAGACCAGGTAGACGACGCGCAGCACGGCGCCGAGCCGCTCCGGCAGCTCGGCCGGCTCCGGCACCCGGTAGGGGATGCCGGCGTCGCGGATCTTCGCCTTGGCGCGCACGATGCGCTGCGCCAGGGTGGGGGCGCGGCTGAGGAAGGCGGCGGCGATCTCCTCGGTGGTCAGGCCGCACATCTCGCGCAGGGTGAGGGCGATCTGGGCGTCGGGCGACAGCGCCGGGTGGCAGCAGGTGAAGATCAGGCGCAGGCGGTCGTCGCCGACGCTCTCGTCCTCCCACTCCTCGGCGTCGACGGCGGGCTCGGGGCGCCCGCCGCCGTCCTCCAGCGGGTCGAAGCGGGCGTCGCGGCGCAGCTTGTCGATCGCCCGGAAGCGGCCGGCGGAGACCAGCCAGGCGCGCGGGTTTGCCGGCACGCCGTCGCGCGGCCAGGTCTCCAGCGCCGCCTTGAAGGCGTCGTGCAGCGCCTCCTCGGCGCGGTCGAAGTCGCCGAGCAGGCGGATCAGGGTGGCGAACACGCGCCGCGACTCGCCGCGATAGACGGCGTCGACGGTGTCGCGCACGCGATCGGCGGTGGCGGCGTCGGCGGCGTCGGCGCTCATGGGGCCGAACGCTACCAGGGATGGAGCGCCGGTGGGCGGCCCCCGGCCGCCCGCGAGCTACGCCGCCTGGCCCCGGCGGCCCTCGCCGCGCGAGCCGCCGCCGGGGCGCCGCGCCGTCAGCTCTCGACCTTGTAGATCTCCCGCCGGCCGTGGGCGACGTGGTCGTGGTAGCCCTCCATGATCTCGGCGGCGCCGGCTTCGGCCATCGCCTCGTCGTCCATCTCGAAGAACTCCGCCAGGTTCTCGACCTCGAACTCGACGACCGCCGTCCAGTAGGGCGCACCGGTGACGTCGGTGAGGATGCGCGGCCGGCTGGTGCCCATCTTCTCCATGACGCCGGCCATCGCCTTGAACTTGTCGACCAGGGGCCGCACCTGGCCAGGCTTGCAGTGGAAGGTCTCGCGGATCAGGTACATGCTCTCTCTCCTTGGGTCCGAGGTCAGCCGTTGACGATGCTGAGGATGTTGCCGTCGGGGTCCTTGAACCAGGCGACCTCGATGCCGCCGCCCAGGTGGACGTCGCCGTCGCGGGTGATGCCCGGCATGTCGTAGTGCTCGAAGCGGACGCCCTTAACGCGCAGAGCCGCCACGGCGCCGCGCACGTCGTCCACCGCCCAGTTGACGGCGGTGGCCTGGTTGCTGCCGGCGTACTGCGAGCGGTAGACGTTGAGCTTCGTGATGCCGCTGCGGAAGACGATCACCTCGTCGCCCTGGCGGTCGATCGGCACGAGGCCGAGGGTGTCCTGGTAGAACGCGCGCGCCGCCTCGAGGTCCTTGACGGCGACGGTGGCGATGGCATCGTGGGTGCCCAGCATGATGGTCTCCTTCGGTGGGTTCGTGGGTGTCATCACCCTGTGGTCGAACGGGCCGGCGGTGAATCGACAGGGCGCCGGACTCGAGTCACTCGGCGACGACCGCCAGCCCGCGCAGGCCGGAGGTGGCGGGCGGGAAGGCGGCGACCTGCCGCCAGCGGCGGCCGCCGTCCTCGCTGCGGTGGAGGCCGCGCTCGTCGGCCGCCCACAGCTCGCCCGGCGCCCGCCCGGCGGCGAGCAGCGGCGCGATGGTGGACGGCGGGTCGGGCCAGCCGCCGGCCACCCGCTGCCAGGCGCCGCCGCCCCGGCGGTGGAAGAGCCTGCCGTCCGCGTGCCCGGCGACGTAGGCGCGATGGGGATGCGAGGCGGCGGAGACGACCACCGTGTCCGGGTCGCCGGGATCGACGGCGACGCTACGCAGGTAGCCCACCTCGAGCCCCGCGTCCGGCGAGCGCCAGGTCGCGCCGCCGTCCTCGCTCTCGTACCAGCCGTCGCCGGCGGCGACCCGCAGATGCTCCGGCCGCTCGGGGTGGATCGCCAGCTCGTGGGTGTCGTAGGGGCCGCCGGCCACGCGGTCGCGCCACGTCATGCCGCCGTCGGGGGTCGACACCAGCGCGCCGGCCTCGATGGCCAGCCACAGCCTGCCGGCGTCCGCCGGGTGGCAGGCGATCCAGCGCACGTGGTGCGTGTCGGGCTTCGGCGGGAACGACCACTCGGCGGAGGAGGGGAGGTCGTCGAGCCCCTCGGCGCGGCGCCAGGTCTCGCCGGCGTCGGCGGAGGTCCACAGCGCGCTCGGCTCCGTACCCGCCCACACGCGGCCGCGATCGACCGGGCTCGCCGCGACGGCGCTGAGATCTTCGCCGTCGAGGCCGACGTCGCGCCAGGAGGCGCCGGCGTCGTCGCTGCGCCACAGGCCGCCGCCCCCCGTGCCGCACCAGGCGCGGCCGGGGACGAGCGGATCGGCGGCGAGGCAGGTCGGCTTCTGGCCGGCGAGGTCGTGCGCCTCGGTGACGGTGCCGCGTCCTGGATCGACGGCGAGAACGCGGGTGGTGGTGGCGACGAGGACGTCCATGGTGCCGAGGGGGCTGCAGCTCTTGCGCCATCACCTCGCGCCGAGCGCTCTGGCCGGTGTGTGGGCGTTGCGGCGGGCGCAGTGGGGTTGATTTCGTGGATGGTACGATGCTGCGGAAGGCCTGACGTCTCGAAAGGAGAGTGTGATGCTGTGGAGAACCGCGCTGGTCTTGGTGGTGGCGCTCGCGCTGGCGGTGCCCGCCGGGGCCGCCAAGGTGGCGATCGACGACGACCCGGTGCTGGGAGACGAGGCGGCGCCGCTGGTGCTGGTCGAGTTCGGCGACCTGCAGTGCCCCGCCTGCTACGGCTACGCCACGCAGACGCTGCCGGCGGTGAAGAAGGCCTACGTGGAGACCGGCAAGGTCAGGCTCGTCTACCTCGACTTCCCGCTCGACATCCACGCCAGCGCCTTCGACGCGGCGGTGGCGGCGCAGTGCGCCGGTCGCCAAGGCAAGTTCTGGCAGTACCACGACGAGATCTTCCAGCACCTGCGCTACACGCGCGACGACTTCGTGCGCTACGCCGGCAGCCTGGGCCTCGACCGCGACGCCTTCACCGCCTGCCTCGACGACCC
>CAZLBJ010000600.1:0-7016 GCA_964557755.1 uncultured Thermoanaerobaculia bacterium | reverse complement strand
GTGATCGAAGGCGGCGTTGCGGAGAGTCGAGACGAGGATGAAGCTGGCCAAGCTGAAGTGGGTGTTCCTGGGCACCGCCCTGGTCTTCCTGGGCGTCATGGAGGTGTCCCGGCGCCTGGTCCAGCCCTACCTCGACTCCTGGGGCGGCCACCTGCTGATGTCCGGCATCGTGCTCACCTGCATCCTCTTCTACTTCGGCGCCACCTTCGAGCTGGTGGCGCGCATGCAGGACCGCCTCGAGCGCCAGAACCGCGAGCTGTTGGCGCTGCACGAGGCGGCCTCCGACATCTACGGCGAGCTGGCTCTCGAGACGGTGCTGCAGAAGGTGGTCGACCAGGCGCGCCAGCTGATGGACGCCCGCTACGGCGCACTGGCGGTGGTCGACACCGACGGCCGCATCGAGCAGTTCCTGGTCGCCGGCATCGAGGCCGAGGTGCAGGCGAGGATCCCCCACCTGCCGCGCGGCGAGGGCCTGCTCGGCGTCGTGCTCAACGAGGGGCAGCGGCTGCGCATCCCGGAGATGGGGCGCGACCCGCGCTCGGTGGGCTTCCCGCCCCACCACCCGCCGATGCGCTCGCTGCTCGCCGTGCCGGTGAGCTGCCAGGGCCCCTTCCGCGGCAACCTCTACCTCGCCGACAAAGAGACGGCGCCGGAGTTCTCCACCGAGGACGAGGACACCCTGGAGCGCTTCGCCGCGGCCGCCGCCGTCGCCATCGACAACGTCTACCTGCACCAGCGCATGCAGGCGCTGGCGGTGACCGAGGAGCGGTTGCGCATCGCCCGCGAGATGCACGACGGCATGGCGCAGGTGGTGGCCTACGTCAACACCAAGGCGCAGGCGGTGCAGGCCTTCCTCGAGAAGGGCAGGCAGGCCGAGGCGGTCAAGCAGCTCGACGAGCTGGCGAGCGCTTCGCGCGACGTCTATCACGACATCCGTGAGGGCATCCTCGCCCTGCGCACCGCCGTCGGCCCCGAGCAGACCTTCGACGGCATGCTGCGCCAGTACGTCGAGCGCTGGTGCGAGCAGAGCGGCGTCGAGGCGGACCTGGTGGTCGAGTCGGCGCCGTCGATGACGCCCCTCGCCGAGCTGCAGCTGCTGCGCATCCTCCAGGAGGCGCTGTCGAACGTGCGCAAGCACGCGCGGGCACAGACGGCACGCGTGGAGCTGGCGCAGCGCAACGGCAAGGTGTACGCTGCGGTGCAGGACGACGGGCACGGGTTCGATCCGGAGGCGATCCACCGCGAGGGATTCCCCCGCTTCGGGCTCGCCATCATGAGGGAGCGGGTGCAGGCGATCGGCGGCGAGCTGTACATCGACTCCGCCCCCGGCCGCGGCACCCGGGTCAGCGTCGAGGTCCCGGTGATCCGGGACGAGAGCCAGCCAATGAGCCAGGAGGCTTGACATGCGCATCGTCATCTGCGACGACCACGCCTTGTTCCGCGACAGTCTGCGCAGCCTGTTGACCGCCCACGACCACGAGGTGGTCGGCGAGGCGTCGAACGGCCGCGAGGCGGTACGGCTGGCGAAGGAGCTCGCGCCGGAGGTGGTGCTGATGGACCTCACCATGCCGGAGATGGACGGCATGGAGGCCACGCGCCGCATCGCCGCCGAGGCGCCGGACGTCAAGGTGGTGATCCTCACCGCGTCGGACGACGACGCGCACCTGTTCGAGGCGATCAAGGGCGGCGCCCGCGGCTACCTGCTCAAGGACCTCGAGTCGAAGCGCTTCTTCGAGCTGCTCGAGGGCGTGGCGCGCGACGAGCCGGCGCTCACCCCGACGCTGGCCAAGAAGCTGCTCGAGGAGTTCGCCCGCCCGCGCCAGCGCGACGACGGTGCGCACGACCCCGACGCCCTGACCGAGCGCGAGCAGGAGGTGCTCGAGCTGATGGTCGAGGGCGTGACCTCCAACCGCGAGCTGGCGCGCGACCTGCGGGTGTCCGAGAACACGGTCAAGTTCCACGTCCGCAACATCCTCGACAAGCTCCACCTGCACAACCGCGCGCAGGCGGTGGCCTTCGCGCTGCGCTCGGGGCTGGTCGATCCGGACTCCGAGCAGCGGTAGGCGGCGGCTTATCGCCCGCCGCGCGGCGGGTGGCGCAGCTCGAGCCGCCCCGCGAGGCCGGCGGTGGCCTCCCACTCCCCCGACCCGTCGACCACCACCGCCTCCACTCCCTCCAGCCGCTCGACCAGGGCGAGGCCGCGCTCGCGGCCCATCACCATCACCGCCGTCGACAGCGCGTCGGCGAGGGTGGCGTCCGCCGACACCACGGTGGCGCCGGTGAGGCCGCGGGAGGGATAGCCGGTGCGCGGGTCGAGCACGTGGTGGTAGCGCACGCCTTCGGCCTCGAACCAGCTCTCGTAGTCGCCGCTGGTCGAGGCGGAGGCGTCGGCGAGCTCGAGCCAGGCGAAGAAGTCGCCGGCGGCGCCGCGCGGGTCGCGGACGCCCACCCGCCACGGCCGCGCGCCCTGCGGAGCGCGCCGCTCGCCGCCGGCGTAGACCTGGCCGCCGGCGACCAGCAGGAACGACGCGACGCCGCGCTCCCGCAGCACCGCCGCCGCGCGGTCCAGCGCATGCCCCTTGGCGATGCCGCCGAGCCCGAGCATCATCCCCGGCTCGCCGAGCCGCACGGTGCCGGCGCCGTCGTCGATCTCCAGCTGGCGCCAGTCGACGAGCGCGGCGCGGCCGGCGACCTCCCCCGGGTCCGGCACCTCGGGTCGCGGCGAGCGAAAGTCCCAGAGCCCCCACAGCGCCGCCCACGTCGGATCGAACGCGCCCCCGGTGAGCGCCGCCATCTCCCTCGCCCGCCGCAGCACCGCCCGCAGGTCGTCCGGCACGGGCACCGGATCCCCGCCCGCGTGGCGATTGACCGCCGACAGCGGCGACGACTCCTTCCACTCGCTCATCCGCGCGTCCACCTCGCGGAAGACCTCGAACACGGCCTCGGCGTGGGCGGCGGCCGCCTCCTCGCCGGCCTCCTCCACCGGCACGGTCACCGCGACGGCGGTGGACATGACGTCGGCCGTGAAGGAGGCGTAGCGCTGCTCGCGGTCGCTCCGGCAGGCGGCGGCCAGGAGGAGGGACGACAGGAGGAGGGAGCGGAGCAGGTCTCGGAAAGGCGGCATGGTGAACCGGTGAGGTTCGACAGCCTACCAGCCGGAAGGCGCCGCGGCCGGTAACGAATCCGCGGCAGCGAACCCTGTGTCCATGGCGGCGGGACCGCGCCGTCGCCCAGACCGCCGGCCGGGGGGCCGGCAACCCTCACACGCGGAGAGAGAGGAACGAACATGCCCGACATCAAGAACCGAGCCATCACCAGGTCCGTCCGCATCAGCCTGCCGGCGAAGATCGCCTACGACCTCGACGCCTTCCAGAAGGTCACGGCGCGGCTGGCCGAGGAGCTCGGCTGCACCCGCTGCATCAGCGGCGCCGACTGCACCTTCGGCCTCAACGAGGACTGGCTGGTGAACCCGGCCGGCGAGCTCTCCGCCCGCGGCTTCTGAGGACGGTGAGATGACGGTACCTGCCCTGGGGGTCGGCGTCACCTACTTCGGCGGCCTCGACCCGGTCCTCGAACGCTGCGCACACCGCATCGACGTGGTCGAGGTCGAGCCCCAGACGTTGTGGTTCCTCGAGGCGGACGGCGGCTACCGCCCCGATCGCGACACTCTCGAGCACCTCGCGTCCTACCCGGCGGCGAAGCTGATGCACGGCATCGGCTTCCCGGTGGGCGGCACGCGGCGGCCCGACCCCCGGCAGGTCCCTCCCTTGCGCGAGATGGCGGCGGCGCTGGCGCCCGCCTGGATGAGCGAGCACCTGAGCTTCAACCGCGCCGGCGGCGCTGCCGGCGAGGACTTCAACACCGGCTTCCTGCTGCCGCCCCGGCAGACGCGCGAGGGCGCCGCGGCCGCCGCGGCCTCGATCCGCGCCATGGCGGAAGCGCTGCCCATGCCTCTGGCCGTCGAGACCGGGGTCAACTACCTGCGCCCCCGCCGCGACGAGATGGACGACGGTGCCTTCGTCGCCGCCGTGGTGGAGGCCGCCGACTGCGGCATCCTCCTCGACCTCCACAACCTTTGGGCCAACCAGCGCAACGGCCGCCAGAGCGTCGAGGACTTCCTGGCGCAGGTCCCGCTCGACCGCGTGTGGGAGATCCACCTCGCGGGCGGCAACGAGCAGGACGGCTACTGGCTCGACTCGCACTCCGGTCCGGTGCCGCCGCCGCTCGACGAGCTGGCCGCCCGCGTCATTCCGCGGCTGCCGAACCTCGGCGCCATCCTGTTCGAGATCTTCCCGGCCTATCTCGAGAACGGCGGGCTGGGGATGCTGGAGCGTCAGATCGAGGACCTGCACCGGCTGTGGGACCGCCGGGGCCGCGCCGCCCGCGGACGGCGGCCGAAGCCCGCCGCGGCGCCGCCGCGCCCGGCCGCCGAAGCCGGGCCGCTCCCCGGCCCCTCCCCCGAAGCCTGGGAGGACGCGCTCGGTGCCGTCGCCGTCGGGCGGCCGCCGCGCGGGCCTCTCCAGCGGGAGCTCGCCGCCGATCCGGGGATCGCCGTCGTGCGGGACCTGATCGGCGACTTCCGCGCCGGCATGGTGGTGCGCACGCTCAAGCTCTCCTGCCGGCTGTTGATGCTGACCCTCGGCGCGGAGGGCATACGCCGGTTGCTGCGCGGCTACTGGGCCGCCTCGCCGCCGCAGCTCTTCGCCTCCGCCGAGGCCGAGGCCTTCCGCCGCCACCTCGACGGCCTCGCCCTCGACCTGCCCCACCTGCCGCCGGTGCTCGCCTTCGAGAGCGCCGCGAACGCCACCCTGCTCGACAGCCGCCCGCGGCTGGTCCCCTTCCCCTTCGACCCGCTGCCCGTGCTGCGCGCCCTCGCCGAGGGCCGCCTGCCGGACCCGGACCTGGTACGCGACGGCGACTACGAGGTCGAGGTCACCCCGGACGGCGACGCCGCCCTCCTCTCCGCCGGCCCCGAGCCCACCCTCCCCGCCGCCACCCTCACCGCCCCCCGCGTCCACCACCGCTGACGGCGAAAGTGCACTGCGCGGTGGTCACGCGGTCGCAGGCAGCGGGTGGACCTTCTCCCGCTCCATCAGCTCCGCCGTGTAGCGGAAGACCGCCAGAAGATCCTCCCGCGTGAGGTCGTACTCCACCATGACCTCCTCGTGCGACATGCCGGCGGCGAGCTCCGCGAGAACCCGAACCACCGGCACGCGGGTGCCTCGAATCACCGGTTTGCCGTGCTGGATTTCCGGGTCGAGAACGATACGATCTTCCATGGCGGCCTCCTGCTGAATCTTAACAGCAGGCCCGACGAAGATCGTCTGTCTGTCTCCGGCCTCACCCGCTCCGCTTGCAGCTCCCTCCTTCGTTGATCTGTTCCGTCTTCCACCCGCGGCACCCGCAGCGCCCCTCCACCCCCGGCTGGCACGGGTCCCGCCGCGCCACCCAGGCCTGCGCCGCCACCCATCCTCCACACAGGACCGCCAGCCCCAGCACCGCCGCCGCGTCCGCCAGCATCACGACGCACCCCCGAACAGCCCCGCGAAGCCCATGAAGGCGAGCGACAGCAGCCCCGCGATCAGCAGGTTCATCGCCGTGCCGCGGAGCAGGGCCGGGACGTCGGAGAGCTCGGCTTCCTCGCGCAGGCCGGCCATCAGGACCAGCGCCAGGGTGAGGCCGGCGCCGGCGCCGAGGGCGAAGACCAGGCCCTGGAGCAGGCCGTAGCCGCGGCTGGTCTGGAACAGGGCGAGGGCGAGGATGGCGCAGTTGGTGGTGATCAGCGGCAGGAAGATGCCGAGGGCGCGGAACAGTCCCGGCGCCACCTTCTTGATGAACATCTCGACGAACTGCACCGTCGAAGCGATCACCACGATGAAGGCGATCAGCCGCAGGTACGGCGTGTGGAGGAGGACGAAGCTCTCCAGGAACCACGCCGCGAACGAGGTGATCAGCATCACGAAGACGTTCGCCAGCCCGAGCCGGAAGGCCGTCTCCAGACGCCCGGTGACGCCGAAGAACGGACACAGGCCGAGGAAGTACGCCAGGGTGAAGTTGTTCACCAGCATGGCGCCGACGAAGATGCCCACCAGCTCCGCCGAGAGCTCCATCAGGCCGCCTCCCTCGTCAAGCGGTCCGCCGCCTTGGCGCGCAGCCCCTTCACCCAGGCGAAGACGAGCAGCATCATGCCCAGCATCTGGAAGCCGCCGGGCGGCAGGATCATGATCACCCACGGCTGGAACGAGTCGCCGAACAGCGCCAGCCCGAAGAGCGACCCGTTGCCCAGCACCTCGCGCAGCGCCCCCAGCGCGGTCAAGGCGAGGGCGAAGCCGGTGCCCATGCCGGCCGCGTCGGCCGCCGCCAGCCGCACGGTGTGGCGCGACGCGAAGGCCTCCTGGCGGCCGAGGATCAGGCAGTTGACGACGATCAGCGCGATGAAGGCGCCGAGCTCGCGGTGCACCGCCGGCGCCAGCGCCTGCAACGCGAAGTCGGCCACCGTGACGAAGGTGGCGATGACGATGATGTAGGTAGAAATGCGCACCTGCCGCGGGATCGCCTTGCGTAGCGCCGAGATCAGCACGCTCGAGCAGAGCAGCACGAACAGCGTCGCGCCGCCCATCGCCAGGCCGTTGACAGCGCTGTTGGTCACCGCCAGCGCCGGGCACATGCCGAGCACCTGGACGAAGATCGGGTTCTCGCGCCACAGCCCCTTGACCAGCTCCTCGTAGGCGCGGCCGCCCTGCTCGAGCGGCGCGGTCATGGCGCCTCCCCCTGGCGGCCGCCGGGGACCGGGCCGCCGCGCTCCTGCGCCGGGCCGGGCACCGTCTCCGCCGGCGCCGGCTCGGCGCCCAGCGGCGGCGCCTCCCCCGCCGCCGGCAGCCGCTCCAGCCAGTCGGCGTTGGCCTGGCGGATGATGCCCACCACCGCCGCCGACGAGATGGTGGCGCCGGTGATCGCGTCGACCTCGTGCTCCGCCGTCGCGCCGTCCTTGACCAGCGCCACCGGCGGCGCGACCG
>CAZLBJ010000599.1:0-3976 GCA_964557755.1 uncultured Thermoanaerobaculia bacterium | reverse complement strand
ACCCGTACCGCCTCCGGTGCGCCGGCGAGCTGCCGGCGCACCGCCGGCGGACCGTCGCGGAGGATCAGGTCGCCCGGCGCCACCGGTTCCATCGGCGCCGCCGGTGCGCAGGGGGCCGCGACCAGCGCCAGCATCCACAGGGCCCTGACCAGGCTTCGCCTCCTCCGCCGCATCGCTCCAACTCCTTTCGGCGGCCCGCGGCCGCCCGCGTCTACAGCACGCCGGTCACCGCGCCGCCGCACAAGGTGAGCGGCGGGTTCTCGAAGTCGTGCGCCGTGCCGCTCTCGGTGTCGGTGACGCGGATCGTGTAGCCGACGTCGGACAGCGCGCCCCAGAGGACCCAGAAGTGGCCGTTGATCGAGCGGCCGTCGAGGATCTTGACCGACAACTCCAGGTTGTCCGGCCGGAAGAACCAGAAGTGGCCGGTGACGTCGCCGCCGAGTCCGCCGTAGACGCGGCCAGCGCCCTGGCCGCCGGTCCCGTGCGGGTTCTCCCATGCGACCTCGACGCGGAAGCGGCCATCGACCAGGCACAGCGCCTCGTCGCCCGGCAGGCAGGAGCCCTCGGCGGCGGCGGTGCGCCGCACCGGCGCCCTGACCGTGGCCAGCACCGCCGACGACGAGGACTCCGGCTCCTCCGGCGTCTCGGGCAGGAAGGCCGTCGTGTCGCCGCGACCGCAGATCTCGAACGGGTCGTTGTGGTACGTCCGCACCGCGCCGTCCGCCGTGTCGCGCACGGACACCCAGTACTCGACGTCGGACAGCGCGCCGTAGAAGTGCCAGAAGGCGCCGTTGGCGGCGCGGCCGTCGAGCATCTTGACCACCAGCTCGACGTTGTCCGGGTCGAAGAAGGTGAACAGCCCCGTGCGCTCCGACCCCGGCGCCGCCTGCGCGGCCGCCAGGCCGTGGCCGAACGGCGCGCGCGGGTTGCGCCAGCGTGCCCGCACCTCGAAGCGGCCGCCGAGCAGGCACAGCGAGGAGGCGTCGCCGGCGCACGGGCCGCCGGGGCCGAACGTCGTCACGTGCAACGCCGGGCTCCAGTCGGAGGCGCCGGCGCCGTTGCCCGCCCGCACCCGCAGGCCGTACGGCGTCGCCGCCGCCAGGCCGCCCAGCTCCGCCCCCTCGTCGCCGAGGACGAGCGGCGCCACGCGGTCGGCCGCCGGATCGGCGGTGCGCACCTCCACCTCGTAGCCGGTGGCGCGCGGCACGGCCCCGAAGCGCAGGTTCACCGCCGACGCCGACAGCGGGTCGACCTCCAGCAACGCCGGCGCCGCCGCGGGCGGCGCGTTGCGCGTCGTCGCCCGCACCTCCTCGCTGGGCGCCACGTTGTCCGGACCGATGGTGAGCACCCTTAACCGGTAGGTGGTAGCCGGATGGAGGTCTCGGACCACGTGCTGCTCGACGTGCTTCGGCAGGTCGACCACCACCTGGTGCTCGCCGTTCACCTCGCGGGCCTCGACCTGCTGGGAGATCAGGTCGCCGCTGTTGTTGTGCCAGCGGAGGCGGACCTCGGTGGCCGACAGCACCGTCGCCCGCACCGCGGTCGCCGGCGGCACGCTGACTGTCGGCGGCCGCGGCAGCGGTGGCGGCGCGTTGTTGCGCGGCACCTCGCTGCCGCCGGCGCGCCAGGCGGCGGCGACGGGGATCGTCTGGTTCAGCGCCCGCGCGTTGTCGCGCTCGTTCTCGATGCCGGCCGCCTCGCCGTTGAAGATCACCGACGGATTGGAGTAGACCAGCCGGTCATGATCGTGGTCACCGCGTTGCCGACGTAGCCCAGGGCGTAGGGGAACACCAGGTCCGTCGGGACGGTGACCTCCGGGTTGTGCTGGCCGCCGAGGTTGTGCCCGATCTCGTGGGCGAAGATCAGGTGGTCGCGGCCCTCGCAGTCGACGTTGGTGGTGCTGAACGCCTGCGAGGCGAACTGCGGCCCGAAGCGGGCCCGCGTCATCAGGTTGCCGTAGCCGCAGCCGCCGTAGGTGGTCGCGTCGTCCGCCAGGATCACCACCAAGTCGCCCCCCGCATGGTCGCGGACGGCGGCGACCGTGGCATCGCTCGCCGCGCGGTTGGGGAGCTGCGTGATGTTGCCGTTGAAAAACCCCGACGGCTGCCACTCCTGGACCGCGGCGAGGACGGCGGTGGCGTCGATGCGGCTGTTGCGGAAGGCGGTGTTGAGGGTGTCGATGGCGTGGTGGCCGTAGGCGACCGCGAAGCGCTGGCCTCCCCACGCGTCGCCGAGGCTCGGCAGGTAGAGGATGACGACGTGCAGCCGCGGGCCGGCGGCGGCGGCCGCGGTCTCGCGGCCGGCGGTCGCGGCCTCCCCCGGCGCGGCGTCCGCCGGCCAGGGCTCCGCGGCGGCGGCGAGGCCGTCCTCGGTGAGGCCGTCCTCGGCACCCACCGCGCAGCGCAGCGGACGGTCGGCGGCGACGGTAGTCAGAACGGTGGCGCCGCCGGCCGCGGGACGCAGGGCGTAGCGCACGCCGCCGGCCTCGAGGCTGCCGTAGACGACGCCGTCGTCCACGGTCAGGGTGATGCTGTGGTAGCCGGAACCGTCCTCGGCGAAGCGGCCGCGCCAGACGAGACCGCCGTCCCGCCGCTCGAGCTCACCGAGGAAGGCCAGCCGCCACTCGCCGGGGGCGAGCTCCAGCCACAGTGTCTCGGGTCCGGCTGCGAGGACGGTCGCGTCGATGCGCACCGTCTCCCGCGCCTGCACTCCCTCGGTGAGGACGCTGGGGACGACCACGCGCCGGGCGTCCAGGGTGCCGGCGGCCGTGTCGCGGCGGATCAGCTCGCCGGCGGACGCCGGCAGGGTGGCGAGGACGGCCAGCGCCGACACGACGGCCAGCGCGGACCCGCGAAGGGTCTTCCGGGACGGTTCGAACCGCATGGCCCCGACCTCCGGGTGCCCCCTGGATGAGTCGTTGGCGGCGAGGATACCACGCCGGCGCCGCCCGCCCTCACGGCGCGGCGCCGTCCTCGTCCTCGAACAGCGGCAGTTGCCAGACGCCGCTCGGGTCGAGGTTCGAGGCGGTGACGCCGAGCAGGCGCACCGGCCGCCGCGGCGCCTCGGTGTGAGCCAGCAGGTCGACGGCGTGGGCGGCGACGGTGGCGGCGTCGGCGGTCGGCGCCGCCAAGGTGCGCGAGCGGGTGACGGTGGTGAAGTCGCCGTAGCGCACCTTGAGCGTCACCGTGCGCGCCGTCATCTCGCGCCGCTCGAGCGCGGCGCACACCTCGACGGCCATGCGCCGCACCTCCTCGTCCATCTCGGCGAGGCGGGTGAGGTCGTGGCGGTAGGTGTTCTCGGTGCCGAGGCTCTTGCGCACGCTGTGCGTCTCCACCGGCCGGCGGTCGACGCCGTGGGCGAAGGCGTGCAGCACCGCGCCGTGGCGGCCGAAGCGGGCGGCCAGCGCCTCGGCGGAGAAGCGCCGCAGGTCGGCCACGGTGGCGATCCCGACCTCGCCGAGCGCCCGCTCGGTGGCCGGGCCGACGCCGTGCAGCCGGCGCACCGGCAGCGGCGCCAGGAAGTCCTCGACCTGCGACGGCTTGACCACCACCAGGCCGTCCGGCTTGCCGTGGTCGGAGGCGATCTTGGCCACCAGCTTGTTGGGGCCGACGCCCACCGACACCGTCAGCCCGCGCTCGTCGCGCACCCGGCGGCGCACCTCGCGGGCCACCGCCGTGGCGCTGCCGTGGGCACCGAGGTGGTCGCTCACGTCGAGGTAGGCCTCGTCGATCGATACCGCTTGCACCACCGGGGTCAGCTCGCGGAAGATGGCGAAGATGGCGTCCGACTCGCGGCGGTAGCGCGGGAAGTCGGGGCGGATGAAGACCGCCTGCGGGCAGCGCCGCCGCGCCTCGGCGGCCGGCATCGCCGAGTGGACGCCGAAGCGGCGCACCTCGTAGCTCGCGGCCGCCACCACGCCGCGGCCGGACGGGTCGCCGCCGATGACCACCGGCCGGCCGCGCAGCGCCGGGTCGTC
>CAZLBJ010000598.1:0-2805 GCA_964557755.1 uncultured Thermoanaerobaculia bacterium | reverse complement strand
AGCGCGGCACGGTGATCGGCTGGGTCGGCAACAGCGGCAACGCCCGCGGCGGCGCCACCCACCTCCACTACGGCATCTACGCCGACGGCGACTCCGCCATCGACCCCTACCCGCTGCTGGCGGCCGGGTCCTGAAGGGGAGGCAGGAGACGCGCGCCGGCCAGGGCGGCGCCGAGCATGGCGGTGCGGGGGTTGAGGATGACGCGCACCGGCAGGCGCTCCATCAGGCCGCGGAAGCGGCCCTTGTCGCGGAAGGCGTCGAGGAACGGGCCGTGCTGGAGGCGCGGCAGGATCTTCGGGGCGATGCCGCCGCCGAGGTAGACGCCGCCGGTGGCGAGGCCGACCAGCGCCAGGTTGCCGGCGGCGGCGCCGTAGGCGGCGACGAAGAGGTCGAGGGCGCGCGTCGCCAGCGGGTCGCCGTCGTCGAGCACCGCCCGCGAGATGGCGCGGCCGGGGTCGGTGCGCTCGATGCGGTCGCGCAGCTCGGGGTCCTCCGGCGCGGCGCCGGTCTCGCGCAGGTGGTGGTAGGTGGCGACCAGCCCCGGGCCGGAGACCACCCGCTCGACGCTCACCCGGCCGTAGCGCTTGGCGAGGGTGACCCGTAGCGCCTCCTCGCCGGCGTTGCGCGGCGCGAAGTCCTGGTGGCCGCCCTCGGTGGCCACCGGGTGCAGGCGGGAGCTGCCGTCGCCGGCCGGGATGCGCGGCAGCAGGGCCATGCCGAGGCCGGTGCCGGCGGCGATCAGCACGGCGTTCCCGGTCGGGTCGGCGATCCCCTCCTGGAGCGTCACGAGCTGGTCGGGCCGCAGCGCCAGAATGCCCTCGGCGGTGGCCGCCAGGTCGTTGACCAGCAGCGCCCGCGACAGCCCGGCGTCGGCGGCCAGCGCGTCGCCGTCGATCTCCCACGCCAGGTTCGGCGTCCGCGTCGCGTTCCCCAGCACCGGCCCCGCCACCCCGAAGCACGCCGCCTCGACCTCCCCGCCGGCCATCCCGACGTGCCGCAGGAACGCCCGCACCACCTCGGCGAGGCCGGTGAAGTCCTCGCTGGCGAACACCTCCGACCGCTCCCGCACCACCCCCGCCCCCTCCCGCCGGTACACCCCCAACAGGATCTTCGTCCCACCCACGTCCCCGGCGAGGATCATGGGTGGGTCGACCTGACCGAAAAGACCAGCAAGGGGTGGGGCTCAGCGAGAGGGCGTCGGCTCGGTGCGGCGGCGCGGCATCGCTTCGATGGCCGAGCGGAGGAAGCGGTTCACCGACTCCGAGGAGTCGAAGACCTCGGCCACGTCGGGATCGAGCACGACGCCGACCACGTGACCCTGGGGCAGGCGGGCGGCGAACCGGTTCGGCTGCGCGCGGGAGTGGTCCAGGTCGTAATCCGCCGGCATCTCGTCGGCCTCAGCGCTCAGCGCGTCCTTCTTCGTACTTTCGCCGCTCATTGTTCGTCGGCTCCCGGCTGCTGATGATCCGGACACTGCCGCCGGGAGCCTCGCTGAAGCATACCAGGACCAAACGGCCGCAACGGCTCAGCTCTCCCCGGCCGCGGCGCGGTCGAGTAGCCAGACGAGGTCGCCGGACCAGGGGCGGAGGCGGGCGGCCGGGGTGAGGGGGGGATCGGCGGCCAGGGAGCGGGCGACGGCCTCGGCCTTGCGCTCGCCGGCGGCGACGAAGAGGACGTGGCGGGCGGCGCACAGGCAGGAGAGGGTGAGGGTGATGCGCCGGCGGGGCTCGTCGGGGGCCTCGGTGGCGGCGGCCAGGCGGCCGGGGTGCGGGTCGTAGGCCGCGTCCGCCTCGTGGCCGGCGAACAGCGACGGGAACAGCGACGCGGTGTGGCCGTCCGGGCCGAGGCCCTGGTGCACGAGGTCGAGGCGCGGAGGCGTGCCGTCGGGGCTGCCGGCGCCGAGGGTGAGGATCAGCTCCTCCTCGTAGAGGCGCGCCGCCCGCCGCGGGTCGAGCTCGCCGCGCATGCGGTGGACGCGCCCGAGGTCCACCGGCACGGCGGAGAGCAGCGTCTCGCGCGCCAGCCGGTAGTTGCTCTCCGCATCGGCCGGCGGCACCGCCCGCTCGTCGCCCCAGAACACCTCCACCCGCGACCAGTCGACGCGCGAGCGCAGCGGCGGCGCCGCCAGCGCGCGGTAGACCGGCGGCGGCGCCGAGCCGCCGGAGAGCGCGATCGACGCCGTGCCGCGCTCTGCGATCGCCGCCGCCAGCACCTCGGCGACGTAGGCCGCGGCCGCCGCCGCCAGCGCCTCGCCGCCGGCGTGGACCTCCACCCGCGGCGGCCAGCTCGCCGGCACGCCGTCGTCGTCCCCGTCGTCGCCGCTCACCGCGTCCTCCAGCCGCCGGCGGCGTCGTCGCCGAGCAGCCGGTCGGCCTCCGCCGGGCCCCACGAGCCGGCGGCGTAGCCGTGCACCGGCAGCTCGGCCTCCAGCACCGGCGCGTAGAGGCGCCACGACGCCTCCACCTCCTCGGCGTGCACGAACAGCGTCTGGTCGCCCTGGAGGACGTCGAGCAGCAGCGTCTCGTAAGCGCCCGGCAGCGGCCCGAAGGCCTCCTCGTAGGAGAAGCGCAGCGGCTGGTTGCGCAGCTCGAGCGGCTCGCCGGGGGTCTTCAAGTCGAAGAACAGCGAGAAGCCCTCGTCGGGCTGCAGCGTGATCAGCAGCACGTTCGACTCGACCTGCGGCCCGCAGTCCATCGACTCGAACAGCGCCACCGGCGGGCGGCGGAAGACGACCGCGATCTCGGTGACGCGGCGGCGCAGGCGCTTGCCGCTGCGCACCAGGAACGGCACCCCCTGCCAGCGCCA
>CAZLBJ010000597.1:0-4383 GCA_964557755.1 uncultured Thermoanaerobaculia bacterium | reverse complement strand
CCCCCGTGCGGAGATCTCGGCGCAGCACCGCCCGCGCGCGAGCGCTCTGGCCCGCGGACCGGCGACCCTCCACGCCCGCACACCGCCCGGCCTGCGAACGATCGAACGTCAACCCCACCGAAAGCCCAGCTCCTCGGCTCTCGTTCCGACAAGTCCTGAGCCTGTCGAAGGACGGGGCTCGGGAGACTTTTCGCCTTTGCTGATCTGTTGGGGCCGGGGTAGGGTCGGGGGCCTATGCGGGGGCGAACCATCCTTCTCGCGGCGACCGTACTCTGGACGGGTGCCGCCTGGGCCGAGGGAGTTTCGATGGACGACGTGATCTCGTACACGCTGCGTTTCCCGGACGCGGCGAACCACCGGGTGGAGGTGGAGGCTTCGATTCCGGCGGGAGGTGCGGAGTCGGTCGAGCTGATGATGGCGGTGTGGACTCCCGGGTCGTACCTGGTGCGGGAGTTCGCGCGGAACGTGGAGACGCTGAGCGCCGAGGGGGACGACGGGGCGGCGCTGGGGGTCGAGAAGGCGCGGAAGAACCGGTGGCGGGTGGAAACGGGGGGCGCGGAGCGGGTGACGGTGCGCTACCGGCTGTACTGCCGCGAGATGTCGGTGCGGACGAACTTCGTGGACGCGGGGTTCGCGCTGCTCAACGGGGCGCCGACGTTCGTGACGCGGCTCGACGAGGGGCGGCCGGCGGCGGGGCCGTACCGGGTGCGGGTCGAGCTGCCCGGGGGATGGGAGACGGCGGTGACGGCGCTGGCCGAGGACGGGGGGGCGTTCGTGGCTGCCGACTACGACACGCTGGTCGATGCGCCGATCTATGCGGGCTCGCCGCTGGTGGACCGCTTCGAGGTCGAGGGCGCCGAGGTGGTGCTGGTGCACGAGGGGGGCGGCGAGGTGTGGGACGCGGCGCGGGCGCGGCGCGACTTCGAGGCGATCGCGCGGACGCAGGCGGCGCTGTGGGGGACGGTGCCGTTCGCGCGCTACGTGGTGCTCAACCTGGTCACCGAGAGCGGCGGCGGGCTCGAGCACAGGGACTCGACGGTGCTGATGACCAGCCGCTGGAAGGCGCGCACCGAGGAGGGGTGGCGCGACTGGCTGGGCCTCGCCAGCCACGAGCTGTTCCACGCCTGGAACGGCAAGCGCCTGCGCCCCGCCGCCCTCGGCCCGTTCGACTACGAGCGCGAGGTCTACACGCCGTCGCTGTGGTTCGTCGAGGGCGTCACCTCGTACTACGACGACCTGCTGGTCCACCGCGCCGGCCTCTCCACCCGCGAGCAGTTCCTCGAGGGGCTGGGCGAGGTCGTGGAGAGCGTCCAGACGACGCCGGGGCGCCTGGTGCAGCCGCTCGACGACGCGTCGTTCGACGCCTGGATCAAGTTCTACCGCCGCGACGAGAACACCCCGAACAGCGGCATCAGCTACTACCGCAAGGGCGCCCTGGTCGCCTGGCTGCTCGACGCCCGCATCCGCCGGGCGACGGACGGCGCGCAGAGCCTCGACGACCTGCTGCGCGCCGCCTGGAGCCGCTGGTCCGGCGAACGCGGCTACACCGCCGCCGACCTCCGCGCCCTGGTCGCCGAGCTGGCCGGGGAGGGCACCGCAACCTGGCTCGACGGCGCCCTCGGCGAGGCCGCAGAGCTCGACTACGCGCCGGCGCTGGAGTGGTTCGGCCTCGAGCTCGGCGAGAAGGAGGACAAGGCGTCCGGCCGCGAGCCGGTCGCGACGGAAGGCCCGGACGCCGACGAGGCCGGTCCCGCCCGCCGGGAGGCCGGCGCCAAGGAGGAGGACGAGCCCGCCGCCTGGCTGGGCGCCGAGACCGAGGTGCGGGACGGGCGGCTGGTGGTCACCGAGGTGCGCCGCGCCACGCCCGCCTTCGCAGCCGGCGTCAACGTCGAGGACGAGCTGCTGGCGATCGACGACTACCGCGTGCCGCCGCGCGAGCTCGCCGAGCGCCTGAAGGCGTACCGCCCCGGCGACGCGGTGAGCCTCCTCGTCGCCCGCCGCGAGCGCCTGCTGCGCCTGGCGGCCACCTTCGGCGCCGAGCCGGAAAAGGCGTTCTACCCGCGCCCCGCCACCGACGCCGGCGACGACCGGCACCGCCGTCTCGACGCCTGGCTCGGCCCCGTTCCCGAGGCCGCCGCCGCGAACTGAGCGCTACTCGCGCCCCTGGAAGATCCCCCAGCGCGCCACCACCTGGTCGTCGCGCACCACCCAGTAGGCGCCGAAGCAGGGGACGGCGAGGCAGGAGTGGTTGGGCACCACGCGCAGGCGCGCCCCCACCGGCAGCGGCCGCGAGGTCCGGCCGTGCTCCTGCGACAGCGAGGTCAGGTGGAGCTCGGGGTCGGGGCGGCCGGCGCGGTAGGCCTCGTGGTAGCGGAACACCGCGCCCATGCCCCAGCGCCAGCGCTCGCCGAGGTGCGTCGGCCCCGCGTCCTTGGACAGCGCCAGGGCGCCGGCGTCGACCACCGCGTGGCCGGCTCCCGGCTGGCAGGAGACGACGGAGGTGAGCACCGTCACCGCGCAGTCCGACCAGTCGCACGAGCCGAGCGCCGCCTGCGTGCCGTCGAAGAAGCAGTAGTTGCCGGGCCGCGCCTCGGTAACGCCGGGCAGAGCCTCGACCGCCGCCATCCCCGGCGTCGAGCCGACGCTGACCTCCGGCACCTCGATGCCGCCGGCGCGCAGCCGCTCCGCCAGCTCCACCACCCGCCGCCGCTCCTCGTCCTGCGCCGCCCGCGCCGCTTCCGGCGAGGCGGCGGCGTAGGCGTGGCCGGAGTGCGCCAGCAGGCCGTCGAAGCGCAGGTGCGGCGCCTCCGCGAGCCGGCGCGCCAGCGTCACCGCCAGGTCGCCGCCCGGGTCGACGCCGGCGCGGCCGTAGCCACCGTCGACCTTCAGGAAGACGGGGAACGGCGTCGTCTGCGCCAGCAGGGCGTCGACCGCCGCCTGCGAGTCGACGGTGAGCCGCAGCGTCAGGTCGGCGTCCTCCATCAGCAGCGCCTCGACCAGCCGCCGCGCCTCCTCCAGGCGGCCGAGGATCAGCGGGTAGGCCCAGGTGAGGTCGGCGAACCCCGCGTGGGCGAAGAAGCGCGCCTCGGCGAGGGTGGAGACGGTGAGGCCGCGGGCGCCGCCTGCGAGCTGCAGGTCGGCGACGTCGAGGCATTTGTGCGTCTTGGCGTGCGGCCGCAGGGCGACGCCCAGGCGGTCGGCCTTCGCCTGCATGCGCTCGAGGTTCGCCTCCAGCACGCTGAGGTCGAGGACCAGGGCGGGGGTCGGCAGGTCGTCGAGGCGGGCGGCGTCGGCCATGGCGCTGTGCGGCTCAGTCGAGGCCGCGGCGGGTCGCGAGGTAGGTGGCGAAGCTGCCCAGCCAGTGGCCGCCCTCGTAGTGCGCGCCGGTGACCGCCGCCAGCCCCGCGTCGCGGTGGCGGCGGGCGGCGTCGAGCAGCGCCGCACGCCGCGGGTCGCCCTCCGGCAGGCCGGCGGCCATGCCCTCGAGCATCCAGGCGCGCGACAGGTTGAGGCCGTCGAGGTGGGCGAGCTTCGGATCGCTCGGGTCGGTGACCACCGCCACCGGCAGCCAGGGCGCGGCGGCCGCGACCGCCGCCCCCTCCGCCTCCCCCTCCGCCGCCAGCGGGATCGACGGCAGGAAGGCGCCGAGCCAGGCGGCGTAGCGCGGCGGCGGCAGCAGGCGGCGCACGAGGTCGGCCTCGGCGAGGCACGGCGACAGGAAGTCCTGCCCCGAGGGCTCGTAGGCCAGCGGGCAGTCGCGGTCGGCGAGGTGGAAGTCGCGGGTGCGGCGGTCGAGGAGGCCGCGCAGGGCGTCGTCGCCGGCGGTCGCCGCCCAGTCACGGATCAGGCCGAAGGCGAAGGCGGTCTGCGCGTGCTCGCCGATGCGGATCGGGTGAGTGAGCTTGGGCAGCCAGTCGGCGATGCGGCGCGTCGCCGCCTGCTCGAGCGGCGCCAAGGCGGCGGCCCACTTCGCGGCGTCGGCGTCGCCTGGGTCAGAACCCCGCGCCGCGGCCCACTCGCGCAGCTCGGCGGCGAGCTGCAGCAGCCAGGCGAGGCCGTAGGGGCGCTCGAAGGAGACGCGGCCCTCGGCCTCGAGGTAGGCGACCTCGCCGGCGACGTTCTCGGGCGTCAGGCTGCTGGCCAGGGCGGCGCGCGCCGGGGCGGCGAAGTCGGCCTCGGGTAACAGGCGCGCGAGCCGGGCCAGCAGCCAGTGGCCGTGGACGGAGGAGTGCCAGTCGTAGCAGCCGAAGAAGGCGGGCGAGAGCTCGCGCGGCGGCGCCACGTCCTCGTCCGACCGCATCGTGTGCGAAATCTTGTTCGGGTACTCCTGGTGCACGCAGGCGAGCGCCAGCCGCGCGAAGCGGCCGGCCTCGGCGGCGCCGA
>CAZLBJ010000596.1:0-2747 GCA_964557755.1 uncultured Thermoanaerobaculia bacterium | reverse complement strand
CCCGCACCGCCTCGTCGGCCGCCGCCGGCGCCGCCGGCGCGGCGCGCACCCCCCCCGGCGGCCCCAGGCCCAAGGTCACGTTCTCGCCGAAGTCCACGGCCACCATGGCGGCGGCCGCCGCCGCCGCCTCGGCCGCCGTGGCGGCGTCGAGCACCGCCTTGATCTCGTTGGCAGCCGCCTGCGCGGTACGCGCCGCCGCGCTGGTACGCAGTGCCGCTTCGGCCACCGGCTCGGCGCGCAGGGCGACGCCGGTGATGTCGCTGGTCGCCTCGGCGGCGTCGGCCGACGCCTGCGCCGCCTCCGCCGCCTTCTCCGCCGCCATCGCCGTGCGGTCGGCCACCGGCCCGGAGGCCGCCTTCACCTTGGCGATGGCGATCGCCAACTCGTCGCTGGCCGCCCTCGCCTGCACCGCCGCCTTGCGCGTGGCGGCGGCGGCGGCGTGGGTCAGCGTCGCCGCCTGCCGGCTGTTCGAGCGCAGGCTCTCCACCCCCTGCTCGCGCTCCTGGTCGGTGATCCCCTCCTCCTGCAGCTTCTGCAGCGCCGCGTTGGCCGCCTGCGCCGCCGCCACCGCGTCGTCGGCGGCCTTCTTGGCGGCGTTGAAGTCCTCGAGCGACGCCTTGACGCGCGCCGGCAGGCCGGGGGTGCGGATCGGGATGCGCAGCGACGCCTTGCGTGCCGTGCCGTCGCCGGTGCGGATGAGCCACGCCTCCTGGCCGCCGTTGAGGAAGTACTGGCGCAGGCCGTAGCTCGCCTCGCTACGCCGGTGCAGGCCGCCGAAGTCGCGCTCCACGTCCTGCATGCTGACGACGCGGACCGCCTGGTTCATCGGCCCCCGGGAGAAGAAGTCGACGAAGGCGGTGCTCGCCGTGCTGACGCCGGCGACGACGGGCTGTCCGCCGGGGATCTCCTCCAGGTAGACACCGGGATAGCTGACTTGGATGGGCATGGATCCTCCTCGAGCGCTCAGGGGTTCGGGGCGCCCGGCGACGGGCGTCCGGGTTGACGGCGGGAGCTGACGGAGATCGGCACGACGGGTACACCCCTTCCGGAACAGGCCGCGTGGAGCCGGCCGGGAAGCTTCAAGACCTCAACGACTGAATATGGGAGGCATCATAGTGGCTCCCGCGCGACCTTGCAAGCGGTTGCAAGATCTCTCCTCCAAAGTGAGTGCCGGATCCGGCGATTGCATGTCTCCCCGATCGGTGTGCTAGCCTCTTTCGACCTCACTTCAGATCGAAGGTTCACGGTTTCAGGGTTTACGGCTACGAGGACCACTGCGGATGCTGGCGCTGTTGTTCGACCGGAAGTCGCTGCTTCTCACCGGGCTCGCCGTCGGCGGGCTGGGGGCGCTGCTGTTCGCCTCCGGCTTCGTGCTCGGCGTCACCGCCCGCTACGAGCGCCAGCTCGCTCCCCCCTACTGGCTGCTGCACGGCCCGGTGCTGCCGGGCGAGGCGCAGGCGGCGAACGGCCCCGCGCCGGCCGCCCCGCTGGTGGGGGCGCCGGCGGCGGGTCCGCAGGCCGGCGGCGCGGACGACGGCGCCTGGGTGCCGTTCGCCAGGCCGGAGGAGCTGGACGCCGGGGAGGACGAGGCGCCGGCCGACGCCGGAGGCGGCGGGGCCGGAGGCGGCGGACTCGAGGGCGGCGAGGCGAGCGGCGCCGACCAGGGCGGCGCGGAGGGTGGCGGCGGGAGCGGAGCCGCCGGTGCCGCGGCGCCGCGGGTGCCGCCGCCGCGGCGGCCGTTGTGGGACGAGCCCGAGCCGGCGGTGGCGGCGGTGACCCCGACGCGCCCCGAGCCTGGCGAAGGGCGGGCCGCGGCGGCGGTGCTGGCCGCGGTGCCCGAGCTGGCCCCCGAGCCGACGCCGGCGCCCGAGCTCGGCGCCGGCGAGCGGGCGGCGCTCGACGGCGCCTGGTACGTGCAGACCGGCGCCTACTCGGTGCCGGCGAACGCCCGCGACCAGGAGGCGGCGCTCGCCGGCCGCTTCGCCGGCGAGCCCTACCGGCCCTACGTGCGGCCGGTCACCGACCGCCGTGGCCGCACCCTGCTGATCGTCCGCGTCGGGCCCTTCCCCAGCCGCGACGAGGCGGTGACGGTTGCGGCGGCGTTCGACGACGTCCTCGTCGGCCGCGAAGCGCCCTAGCTCCGCACCACCTCCTAGCTACATCTCCTCGAGCTCGTCCTCGGGGGCGCGCCGCACGCGCTTGGTCTGCGCCGCGCCCTGCTGCACGACGTGGGTCAGCTCGTGGGCGAGCAGCTCCTGGCCACCGCCCGAGTCGGGCTGGTACTCGCCGCGGCGGAAGAAGATGTCGGGGCCGGTGGTGAAGGCGCGCGACTGCAGCGACTGGTTGAGCTGGTGGGACTCGCTGCCGGTGTGCACGCGGACGCCGCCGAAGTCGGCGCCGAAGGCCGGCTCCATCGAGGCGCGGACGCCGGCGTCGAGCGCCTTGCCGCCGGCGCGGGCGCCCTCGATCGAGCGCTCGACGTCGGGGGCGATCGAGCCGCCCTCGGCGCCGTGGAGGCCCTTGGCGAAGACTTTGTCCTCGTCCGGCTCCTCGGCGCGCTGCACGCGCTTCGCCGAGGTGAGGTCCTCGTCCGCCTCGTCGAGCCCCGGCATGGCGCGCTGCGCGGTGACGGCGGCGGCGGCGGCCGGCGCGGCCACCGTCTTCATCACTTCGCGGGCGGTGGCGTCGGCCTGCCGCTCGTAGGTGTCGTCCGCCGGGCCGAGGGTGAGCTTGGCCTGCACCACGCG
>CAZLBJ010000595.1:0-5602 GCA_964557755.1 uncultured Thermoanaerobaculia bacterium | reverse complement strand
CGGGCTCGTACGCCTCGAGGTCCAGGCCGACATCAGGGTGTTCGCGCAGATGGGCGGTGGTGAGGTGGAGTCGCTGCCCTTCGTCTACGTAGTCGACGTCTGCAATGGCTGCATGCGGGTCGACGTCGGCCCGTGCGCCTCGCTTCCCACCGACTTCAGCGCCCTCGAGGGCGGCGTCTGCAATCCCCTCCAGGACGTCGTCACCGAATGCTGCACCGAGATCGACGACAGCCTCACCTGCCCGGCGGTCCCGACCGCGCCCGATGAGGTTTGACCAACCCGCCTCAGAAAGGCGCCGCCGCGCCTGCAATCGGCTGTACCGCGTGTGATATAAGTCGTTTAGACGGGCCGGGGGTCACGTGTTTGCAGAGCACATCAAGAAGGTCGTAGAGAACGTCGATGGCGGAGTCGCCGGGCTCATCATGGGGCTCGACGGGATCGCGGTCGAAACCTACGTACACGAGGGGCACCGCGCCGATATCAACACCATCGGGATGGAGTTCAGCTTCATCCTGACCCAGGTGAAGAAGGCCGCCGAGATCCTCGAGATCGGTGGCGTTCAGGAAATCGCCATCAAGGCCGAGCAGCTCACGCTGGTGATCCGGATGCTGACCGACGAGTACTTTCTGGCGATCGGGCTTACGCCCGACGGCAACTTTGGAAAGTGCCGGTTCCTGATGCGCGTGGCCGCCGATCGTCTCAAGTCCGAGCTGTGAGCGCATCGTGTCCCCGGCCGGCGTACCGATCCGCGTCCTGGTCGTTCACGGCCCGAACCTGAACCTGCTCGGAACGCGCAACCCGTCGGTGTACGGCCGCACCACGCTGGCCGAGATCGACGCGGAGCTGGGGGCGCGCGCCCGCGCGCGTGGCGCCGAGCTCGATGCGGTGCAATCCAACCTCGAGGGCGAGATCGTGACGATCTTGCAGGGTGCGGCCGGACGGTATGACGCCGTGGTGATCAACCCCGGTGGCTACAGCCACACGAGCGTTGCGATTCGCGACGCTATCGAGGCGATCGGCTTGCCCGCGATCGAGGTGCATCTGTCGAATATCCACGCGCGCGAGAGCTTTCGTCACACGTCTCTCACCGCGGCCCGATGCGTCGGACAGATCAGCGGCTTCGGCGCACAAAGCTATTACCTGGGGCTGGACGCCGCCCTGGGTCATGTGGAACGGTTGCGCTCCTTCAACGACGCGACCCAAAAAGACGCGACCGAGGATCCGACATGAGTCCGGCAAAGAAGACCACGCGCTCCAAGGCGTCCAAGGCTGCTGCGCCCAAGACGCCCAAGGCGTCGACCTCCAATGGGTCGACGAAGTCGTCCAAAGCGGTCAACCAGGCCGCGGCGCCGCGCATCGCGACGAAAGCGGCCCCGCCCCCCGCCGTGGCGCTCAACGGCAAGGGCGGTGACGTCAACGAGACCGTCCGCATGGTCCGCGAGCTGGCGGCGATCGTCGAGCGGCGCGCGCTGACCGAGCTGGTGATCGACACCGAAGAGCTCACCCTGACCATTCGCCGTGGCGAGATGACCCCGGCGACCACCACGTTCGTGACCGCCGCGCCGGCGATGCAGATGCAGGCACCGCCGGCCGAGGCCGCGCCCGCGGGTGCCCCGGGGGCGGCGCCGATGCCGGCCGCCGAGCCGGTGGACGACGGCAAGAACCACGTCGTCACGTCGCCGTTCGTCGGCACGTTCTATCGCCGCCCGAACCCCGACGCGGATGCCTACGTGGAGAGCGGCGCGCGGGTCGACAAGGGCCAGGTGCTGTGCATCGTCGAGGCGATGAAGCTGATGAACGAGATCGAGGCCGACGCCGCCGGCACCGTCGTCTCCATCCACCCGCAGAACGCGCAGCCGGTGGAGTACGGGGAGCCGCTGTTCTCCATCCGGGTCCATTAGCCGGTCCCGCCGCGCCGGGCTCCCCGCCGTGTTCGCCAAGATCCTCATCGCCAACCGCGGCGAGATCGCGCTGCGCATCATCCAGGCGTGCCGCGAGCTGGGCATCCGCACGGTGGCGGTGTACTCGACCGCCGACCGCGACAGCCTGCACGTCACCTACGCCGACGAGGACGTCTGCATCGGGCCGCCGGCGTCGGCCGAGAGCTACCTCGACGCCCGGCGGCTGATCTCCGCCGCCGAGATCACCGGCGCCGACGCCGTCCACCCCGGCTACGGTTTCCTGGCCGAGAACGCGCGCTTCGCCGAGATGCTCGGCGAGCATCGGCTGGGCTGGATCGGACCGCGGCCGGAGACCATCCGCCTGATGGGCGACAAGGCGAAGGCGCGGCAGACCGCCGAGGCCGCCGGCGTGCCGGTGCTGCCCGGCAGCCGCGAGCCGCTGAGCGACGCGCGGGCGGCGGCGGAGCGGGCGGCGGAGGTCGGCTACCCGGTGATCCTCAAGGCGGCGGCAGGGGGCGGCGGCCGCGGCATGCGCATCGTGCACGCCGCCGGCGAGCTGGCCGGGCAGCTCTCCACCGCCCGCGAGGAGGCCGAGAAGGCGTTCGGCGACGGCTCGATCTACCTCGAGAAGTACCTCGTCGAGCCGCGCCACGTCGAGTTCCAGGTGTTCGGCGACCGCCACGGCCGCGTCGTCCACCTCGGCGAGCGCGAGTGCTCGATCCAGCGGCGCCACCAGAAGCTGGTCGAGGAGGCGCCGTCGCCGGCCCTGACGCCGGAGCTGCGCGCCGAGATGGGCGCCGCGGCGGTGCGCCTGGGCGAGGCGGTGGGCTACGAGAACGCGGGCACCATCGAGTTCCTGCTCGACCGCGACGGCCGCTTCTACTTCATGGAGATGAACACCCGCATCCAGGTCGAGCACCCGGTCACCGAGATGGTCACCGGCGTCGACCTGGTGAAGCTGCAGATCCGGGTGGCGGCGGGCGAGCCGCTGGGGCTGCCCGACGAGGTGCCGATCCGCGGCCATGCCATCGAGTGCCGTATCAACGCCGAGCACCCGGAGAAGTTCACGCCGTCGCCCGGGCGCCTCACCACCTTCCACCCGCCGGGCGGCCCCGGCACGCGGATCGACACCCACGCTTACGAGGACTACGTCGTCCCGCCGTACTACGACTCGCTGGTGGCCAAGCTGATCGTCTGGGACCACGACCGCGAGGCCGCCGTCCGCCGCATGTCGCGGGCGCTCGACTTCTTCGTCGTCGAGGGGATCGACACCTCCGTCCCACTGCACCGCGAGATCATGCGCGACCCGGTCTTCCGCTCCGGCGCCCTGTCCACCCGCTTCATGGAGGGCTTCGCCGAGCGGCGGGCGGCGCGGCGGGCGCAGGCGGCCGACAGCTCTTCGACGTCGCCGAACGCACCGGCGGAGGGCGGCGGGCGGTGACCACGGGGAAGGAGGGGGCCGCCACGGCGCCGCCGCCCCGGGTGTCGCCCGCGGAGGTGCCGGCGGTGTACGCCATCGCCGACGCCGCCGCGCTCGGCGGCATCGAGGCGCTGCCGGCGGCGGCCGCCGAGATGGCCGCCGCGGGAGTGCGCTGGATCCAGCTCCGCGCCAAGCTCGGGACCCTCGCGCGGCCGCCGGCTGGCAAACCGGTGCCGCCGCTCGACGACCGCCGCCTCTACGACCTGGTCGCCGCCGCCGTCGCCGCCGTCGCCGGCAGCGGCGCCGCGCTGTGGCTCGACGACCGCGCCGACCTCGCCGCGCTGTTCCCCGTGCTCGGCCTCCACCTCGGCCAGCGCGACCTGCCGCCGGCGGCGGCGCGGCGGGTGGTCGGCGACGGCGTCCTGCTCGGCTTCTCGACCCACGACGAGGCGCAGCTCGCCGCCGCGGCGGCCGACCCGGAGGTCGACGTGGTGGCGGTGGGGCCGGTGTTCGCGACGGCGAGCAAGGAGCGGCCCGACCCGGTGGTCGGCCTCGACGGCGTGCGCCGCGCCCGCGCCGTGCTCGACGGCGAGGCCGCCGCCCGCGGCGCGGCGCGCAAGCCGCTGGTCGCCATCGGCGGCATCGGCGCCGCCGAGTTGCCGGCGGTGCTCGCCGCCGGCGCCGACTCGGCAGCGGTGCTCTCCGCCGCCTGCCGGCCGCCGGTCGGGGAGAGCTGCCGGCGCCTGCTGGCGGCGGCCGGAGGAGGGGAGCGGTGACGGCGGGCGCCGCCGCGGCCCGCGCCGAGGAGTTCAGCAGCCGCTGGGGCCTGCTGCTGGCGGCGCTGAGCATGGCGGTCGGCACCGGCAACATCTGGCGCTTCCCGCGCGTCGTGGCAAGCAACGGCGGCGGCAGCTTCCTGGTCGCCTGGGTGGTCTTCCTGCTGCTCTGGTCGGTGCCGCTGATGATCGTCGAGCTCGCCTTCGGCAAGCGCGCGCGCCGCGGCACGGTGGGCGCCTTCGCCGATCTCGCCGGCGAGCGCACCGCCTGGATGGGCGGCTGGGTGGCGCTCACCGCCACCGCCATCATGTTCTACTACTCGGTCGTCGCCGGCTGGTGCCTGCGCTACCTGTGGGCGTCGCTCAGCGGCGAGCTCGACCGCCGCAGCTCGCAGGACCTGTGGACCGCCTACGCGGGCTCCGGCGGCGCCGTGGCGACGCACCTGGTGGCGCTCGGGCTCGCCTTCGCGGTGGTGTGGTTCGGGGTCCGCGGCATCGAGCGGGTGGCGCGGGTGCTGATCCCGCTGCTCGCCCTGCTGGTGGTGGTGCTGGCGCTGCGCGCGGTGACCCTGCCCGGCGCCGAGCGCGGCCTCGCGTTCCTCTTCACCCCCGACTGGGGCGCCCTCGCCCAGCCCACCATCTGGCTCGAGGCGTTGACCCAGAACGCATGGGACACCGGCGCCGGCTGGGGGCTGCTCCTCACTTACGCCATCTACATGCGGCGGCGCGAGGACGTGCCGCTCAACGCCTACGTGGTGGGCTTCGGCAACAACTCGATGTCGCTCCTTGCCGGCATCATGGTGCTGTGCACCATCTTCGCCATCCGGCCGGAGGCGAGCCGGGAAATCGTCGGCGCCGGCAACGAGGGGCTGACCTTCGTCTGGATGCCGCAGCTCTTCGCCCGCATGCCGGCGGGGGGCGTGTTCATGGCGCTGTTCTTCCTCGCCCTCTCCTTCGCCGCCCTGACCAGCCTGGTCTCGATGCTCGAGCTCGCCACCCGGGTGCTGGTCGACTTCGGCGCCGAGCGGCGGCGGGCACTGCTGCTGGTGGCCGGCGCCGGCTTCCTCTTCGGCCTGCCGTCGGCGCTGTCGCTGGAGGTCTTCGCCAACCAGGACTGGGTGTGGGGGCTGGGCCTGATCGTCTCCGGCCTGCTCTTCGCGCTCGGCGCGCGGCGCTTCGGCCTCGAGCGGCTGCGCCGCGAGGTGGTCAACGCCGAGGGCTGCGACATGCCGCTGGGGCGCTGGTGGGACTTCGTGGTCGGCGTGCTGGTGCCGGTGGAGGCGGTGGCGCTGCTCGCCTGGTGGCTGTGGCAGGCCGGCGGCCGCGACCTGCGCGCCTGGCTCGACCCGGTGGCCTCCTTCAACGCCGGCACCGTCCTCGCCCAGTGGTCGGTGGCGCTGGTGGCGCTGCTGCTCGCCAACCGCTGGCTGGCCGCCGCGTCGCGCCGCCGGCACCTCGTGGACCGCCGGCCGGCGGACGCCGCCGGGGAGGCGCCGTGAGCCTCG
>CAZLBJ010000594.1:0-6814 GCA_964557755.1 uncultured Thermoanaerobaculia bacterium | reverse complement strand
CCCGGCGCGCCTCGCGGCGGCCGCCGGACCGGCGACACCCCATGCCCCCTCACCACCGCCGGCCATCGCGCGACACGCGACGGCGCCAGGGGTTGACGTCGCCACGTCCTCCTGCCGGCCACCTATCCACACCAGCAGCACGGATAAGACGCTCAGCCGAAGCGGCCGGTGATGTAGTCCTCGGTCTGCTTCTTGGCGGGCTTGAGGAAGATCTGGTCGGTGTCGGCGAACTCGATCAGCTCGCCGAGGTAGAGGAACGCCGTGTAGTCGGAGACCCGCGACGCCTGCTGCATGTTGTGGGTGACGATCACCTGCGTGTAGTCGGCCTTGAGGTCCTGCATCAGCTCTTCGATCTTCGCCGTGGCGATCGGGTCGAGGGCCGAGCAGGGCTCGTCGAAGAGGATCACCTCCGGCTCGATGGCGATCGTGCGCGCGATGCACAGGCGCTGCTGCTGGCCGCCGGAGAGGCCGAGGGCGCTGTCGTGCAGGCGGTCCTTGACCTCGTCCCACAGCGCCGCGCTGCGCAGGCTGCGCTCGACGATCTCGTCGAGCTCGCGCTCCGCCGTGATCCCCTGCAACTTGCAGCCGTAGGCGACGTTCTCCCAGATCGACTTGGGAAACGGGTTCGACTTCTGGAACACCATGCCGATGCGCTTGCGCAACAGGTTGACGTCCACCGACGGGTCGAAGATCGACTGCCCCTCGAAGCGCACGTCGCCCTCGATGCGCACGCTGGGGATGAGGTCGTTGAGCCGGTTCAGGCAGCGGATCAGCGTCGACTTGCCGCAGCCCGAGGGGCCGATGAAGGCGGTGATCTGGCGCTCCGGGATGCGCAGCGAGATGTCCTCGAGCGCCTGCTTGTCGCCGTACCACAGCGACAGGCCGTCGATCTCGAACACCGGGTCGGCGATCTCCGCCTGCCGCGCCGCCACCGACTCGCGGTGCACCCTTGGGCGCGCGTCCGGGCGCGCCTCCGCCGCGTCGCGCAGCTCGCGCTCGGTCTCCGACGGCTCGCGCGCGTAGTCGGGGGTCGCCGCCGGCGCCTCGGCGTCGAGGGCCGCGGTCTCCGCGTCGGGCTTCATGTCCGGTTCATGTCCGGGTGGTCTGGGACTGGGCCAGGTGGTGGCGCACGTCGCGCCCCTCGACGTAGTAGATGACGTCCTCGGCGATGTTCGTCGCGTGGTCCGCGATGCGCTCGAGGTTGCGCGTGACGAGCAGCAGGTGGAGGCAGCGCGACACGTTCTTGACGTCCTCGGCCATGTAGGTCACGAGCTCGCGGAAGATCTGCTTGTAGCGGCCGTCGACCTCGTCGTCGCCCTTCAGCACCGCCTCCGCCAGCGCCGCGTCGCGGCGCACGAAGGCGTCGAGCGCCTGGCGCACCATGTCGCGCACCAGGCGCGACATCTCGGGCAGGTCGATGTAGGGCTTGAGCGGCGGCTCCTGGTTGAGCTTCTCGACCGACTGCGCGATGTTGACCGCCGAATCGCCCATGCGCTCGAGGTCGTTGACGATCTTCATCACCGCCACCAGGAAGCGGAGGTCGACCGCCGCCGGCTGGTGGCGCACCAGGGTCTGCATGCAGGCCTCGTCGAGGTCGATCTCCAGGCGGTCGACCTCGTGGTCCTGCTCGAGGATCTCGCGCACCGCCGCCTCGTCGCGCTCGACGAGGGCGCGGTTGGCCTTGGCGATCATCTGCTCCACCAGGCCGCCCATGCGCAGCAGGTCCTGGCGGATCTTCTCGGTCTGTTGGTCGAGCGGGCGCTCCATGTCGTGCGGCTCTCGGGGCGTGGCAGTTGGGCGTTGCATGAGGATCTTCTCACAGGCGGCCGCAGGCGGCCGTGGAGGCGCCCCGATCCTAGGGTGCCGGCCCGCGAGCCGCCGCGACGACGGTGTGACGGCCGTGTGACGGTGGTGTGACGGCCCCTGTTAGGATCGCGCGGTGCCGACGGCGCCGCCCCACGAGTCCCACGCCGCCTCCGGCCGGCCGTCGGTGGGCGGCCGGCGCTGGGCCGCCGTGCTGCGGCCGCTGGCGGTCGTCGGCCTGCTCTACGTCTTCTTCCTCGCCCTCGACCTCGTCGGGCTGTCCTTCAAGCTGTTCGGCAAGGGCTTCGCCGAGCAGCTCATGGCGGGGACCAGCGACCCGTTCGTCGGCCTCTTCGTCGGCATCCTGGCCACCAGCCTGGTGCAGTCGTCGTCGACCACCACCTCGATGACGGTGGCGCTGGTCGCCGCCGGCGCCATCTCGCTGGAGGGCGCCATCCCGATCATCATGGGGGCCAACATCGGTACCTCGGTGACCAACACCCTGGTGTCGCTGGGCAGCGTCACCCGCCGCGAGGAGTTCCGCCGCGCCTTTGCCGGCGCCACCCTGCACGACTTCTTCAACCTGCTCACCGTCGCCATCCTGTTCCCGCTCGAGCTCGCCACCGGCTACCTGGCGCGCACCGCGGCGGCGGTCGAGCGGGTGCTCGAGGGGGCCGGCGGCATCGAGCTGTTCGATCCGCTGAAGACGGTGATCCGGCCGGTGGCGGCCGCCATCTCCGGCTTCCTCGGCAGCTCGGGCTGGCTCACCCTGGCGGCCGGCGCGCTGCTGCTGTTCGCCGCCCTGAAGCTCCTCGTCGACCTGCTCAAGGCGCTGCTCACCGCGCGCGCCGAGAGCCTGCTCGACCGCACCCTGTTCCGCTCGCAGCTGCACGCGATCGGCGCCGGGCTGGTGATCACGGTGATGGTGCAGTCGAGCTCGATCACCACCTCGGTGATGGTGCCGCTGGTCGGTGCCGGCGTGGTCACCCTCGAGCAGCTCTTCCCGCTCACCGTGGGCGCCAACCTGGGCACCACCGTCACCGCCATGCTGGCGGCGCTGGCCACCGGCAACGCGGCGGCGGTGAGCGTCGCCCTCGCCCACGTGCTGTTCAATCTCACCGGGACCGTCATTCTCTACCCGCTGCCCCCGGTCCGCCGCCTGCCGCTGGCGCTCGCCCGGGGCATGGGCAGGCTGGCCGCGGAGCGGCGCTGGCTGGCGGCGGTCTACGTCCTGCTCGTGTTCTTCGGCATCCCCTTGACGCTGCTCTTCGTCACGGGCAAGTTCTGACCAGGAGGTATCGCCATGTTCGAAGGGCTGTTCCGACCCACCGCGCGCTCGCCGCTGATCGACGCGGCGTTCCGCGACATCAACGAGATGCTCGACCAGGCCGAGCGCATGCTCGGGCTGGCGCTCGGCGCGCTGCTCGACAACCGCACCCTCGAGGAGGACCTCGACGAGCTCGACGACGTCGTCGACGAAGGCGAGCGCATGGTGCGCCGCAGCGTGCTCGAGCACCTGTCGTTCAACCCGCGCCGGGACCTGGTGGCCAGCCTGGTGCTGGTCAGCATGGTGCAGGACGCCGAGCGGGTGGGCGACTTCGCGCGCGGCATCCCCGAGCTGCTGCCGCTCGCCCGCCACCCGCGCAGCGGGCCGTTCTGCGACGAGCTGCGCGCGCTGTCGGCGCGCCTGGTGCCGCTGTTCGGGCTCACCCGCAAGGCCTTCTCCGACGACGACCGGAAGACGGCGCAGCGGGTGATGGCCACCGCCAGCGAGCTCAAGGCCGAGTTCCTGGACTTCACGCGCCGCGTCGCCGAGAGCGACCTCACCGCCGACATGGCGGTGGTCTACTCCGGCGCGGCGCGCAGCCTGCGCCGCGTCGGCGCCCACCTCTCCAACATCGCCTCGTCGGTGGTGCAGCCGTACGACCGCATCCGCCACGGCGACGAGGACCTGTGAGACCGAGGAGCATGCCCGCCGCCGGCGGGTGAGGGCGCGTGGCGTCGGACGAGGGCAAGCCGGGCGGGGCGCAAGGCCGCGAGGTCTTCGTGCGCACCTCGGAGGGGGCGCGCCGGCCGTTCCTGCGCGGCATGGTCACCCACGAGCTGGTGCTGCGCGGGCTGCCGTTCGAGGACGCCTACGCGGTGGCCCGCGCCGTGCGCTCGGCGGCGGCGCCGCGCGGCGAGATCGACACCTCCGAGCTGGCCGACCTGGTCGAGGAGCACCTGCGCCGCATGGTGCCGCCGGAGCGCCGCGCGGGGATGCGCGCCGCACGGCCGGAAGCGGAGGTCACGGTGCTCTACCACGGCGAGCCGCAGCCGTTCTCGCGCGGCCTGCTGGCCCGCAACCTGTTCGCCGCCGGCCTCGACCTCGACCGCGCGTACGAGATCGTCGGCACGCTGCAGGACGAGCTGCGCGGCGAGGGCGTGGCGCGGCTGTCGAGCGACGACCTCGGCCGCCGCGTCGCCGACCTGCTGCAGCGCCTCGAGGGCCCCGAGGTGGCGCGCCGCCATCGCCTGCTGCGCTCGGTGCGCCGCCTGCCGCGGCCGCTGGTGCTCTACCTCGGCGGCGCCAGCGGCACCGGCAAGTCGACGGTCGCCCTCGACCTGGCGCCGCTGCTGCGCATCTACCGCATCAACGCCACCGACACCATCCGCCAGGTGATGCGCATGGTGTTCTCGCCGGCGGTGCTGCCGGCGCTCCACCGCTCGAGCTTCGAGCTCGACGCCGAGGCCGCCGGCCCGCCGACCCGCCGCCGCGTGCGCGAGGCCTTCCTCGAGCAGGCGGTGCGCGTGCTGGTGGGGGTGCGGGCGGTGGTCGAGCGCTCGGTGGCGGAGAACCTCAACGTCGTCGTCGAGGGCGTCCACCTGGTGCCGCCGCTGGTGCCCTTCCCCGATCTCGACGGCGCCGCCTACCAGGTGATGCTGCTGCTCACCACGCTCGAGGAGGAGGCCCACCGCTCCCGCTTCCTGGTGCGCGACCGCATCCTCGGGCGCCGCGGCGGCCGCCACCTCCAGCACTTCGACAACATTCGCCAGATCCAGGAGCTGCTGCTCGAGCGCGCCGAGGCGCACGACGTGCCGCTGTTGCAGACGACCGACCGCGAGGCCAGCCTGCAGACGGCGCTGCGGCTGGTGGCGAGCTTGCTGCACACGCGGGTGCCGCACCTCGCCGAGAGCGGCGTGCCGGAGCCGCCGCCGCCCACCCTGCTGCTCTTCGTCGACGGCCTCGCCGACCGGCCGGTGCGCGCCCTCGGCGGCCGCACGCCGCTCGCCGCCGCCGCCACGCCGACCCTCGACCGCCTGGCGCGCGAGGGGCGCGTCGGCCTCGCCGACCCGGTGGCCCCCGGGGTGGTGCCGGACACCGCCTCCGGCACGCTGGCCCTCTTCGGCCAGCCGCCGCGGGCGCTCGAGCGCGGCCCGGTGGAGGCGATCGGCGCCGGTCTCGAGCTGGGGCCGGACGACGTGGCGCTGCGCGGCAACTTCGCCACCCTCGACGACGACGGGCGCATCGTCGACCGTCGCGCCGGCCGCATCCGCGAGGGCGCCGCCGAGCTCACCGCGGCGCTCGACCGCCTGCCGCTGCCCGGCGGCTCGCTCGACCGCGTGACGGTGCGCGTCAAGCCGGGCACCGAGCACCGCTTCGCGCTGGTGCTCTCCGGCAAGCGGCTGTCGGCGGCGGTGGCCGGCAGCGACCCCGGCGACGGCGCGCCGCCGGGGCCGCCGCTCACCCCGCGCCCGCTCGACCCCGGGCACGCCGCGGCGGCGAAGACGGCGCGCGTCCTGGCGCTCTTCGAGCAGGAGGCGCGGCGCGTCCTCGCCGACCACCCGGTCAACGCCGAGCGCCGGCGGCGCGGCCTGCCGGCGGCCAACGCGGTGCTCACCCGCGGCGCCGGCCACGTCCACCGCCTGCTGTCGCCGGAGCACGACGGCGCGCCGCTGCGCCTCGCCTGCGTCGCCGGCGACCGCACGGTCCTCGGCATCGCCGCGGCGCTCGGCGCCGACACCGTGGGCACGCCGGCGATGACCGCCAACCTCGACACCGACCTCGACGCCAAGTTCGCCGCCGCCGCCGAGGCCCTCGCCGACCACGACCTGGTGGTGCTGCACGTCAAGGGCGCCGACATCGCCTCGCACGACCGGCGGCCGGACCTCAAGGTGGAGTTCCTCGAGCGCCTCGACCGCCGCCTGGGGGCGCTGGTCGCCGCCCACGAGGGGCCGCTGCGGGTGGCCGTGGCGGCCGACCACGCCACCCTGTCGGAGGCCGGCCACCACGCCGCCGACCCGGTGCCGGTGCTGCTGTGGGGGACCGGCATCCAGGCCGACGCGGCGCAGGCCTTCAGCGAGGCGGCGGCGGCCGGCGGCGGCGCCGGCCGCTTCCCGCTGCAGCTCCTCCTGGCGCGCCTGCTGGAGCCCTGACCCGCGGCCTTAGAAGGCGTACTGGAGCTGCAGGAACAGCTCGTCGGCGTCGGCGCCGGGCACGCCGTCGAGGTTCTCGCCCATGCGGTAGCTGAGCTGGCCCTTGAGGTTGTGCCCGTTGACGAAGTAGTTCAATCCCACCGAGGTGCGCGTCCACGTGTCGGCGTAGCCGTCCGCGTCCTGCGACTGCCAGCCGCCGACGACCTCCAGCCGCTTCGGCACGACCATGTAGCCGGCCTCCAGCGCCAGCTGCTCGAGCTCGGTCGCGCCGTCCACCCACAGGCCGCCGTCGAAGCCGGGGTCCACGGTGTCGGCGTCGACGAGGTCGTACTGCGCGTCGGCGGAGAAGCCGAAGCCGCGTACGCCGGCGGAGAGCTCGAAGCCGGTGGCCTCGTCGACGTCGGGCCGCCCAGGGTTGGCGGCGACGCCGCTGGGGCCCGTGTAGGTGTCGTTGTCGCCGTCGTTCGACCAGGTGAAGGCGGCGGCGGCGAGGGTGTAGCGCAGCGGCCCGTGGGCGAGGTCGCCCTGGCTGCTCTTGACGAAGCCGAGCGGGTGGAGCTCGAGGCGGCCGGCGGCGAGCCAGCCCTCGTTGAAG
>CAZLBJ010000593.1:0-2632 GCA_964557755.1 uncultured Thermoanaerobaculia bacterium | reverse complement strand
AGGGCAGAGGCCGGACTTTCCTGTCCGGCATGTCCGCCGTGGATCCCGGATTCCTTGGGCCGATGCACGCCGCCCGGGTGCAACGGTCCGCGCCAATGGGTAAGGAGACGGGTGTGCCGGTGGGGAGGAGACCCTGGCGGTTGGGACGGAATCGGTGACGCCGCGCCTCGCTTGGCCGTAGTTTTGATCGGCCGAGTACAACTCGGCGATCCAGGTAGGAGACCTTGCGGTCAGGCGGCTGTGGCGCCGTTCCTTCGGCACCAACGCTGCTCAGGACAAGCATCAGACCGGCCACAGCGCGGCGTCGGCACGCCCGGCGGTTTCGTTAATGTCGCTCTATAAGGTTGTTACAAGATGGTTTACAACTATTTGAACTTTTTTTCCGAGAGTGCAACAAATCGAGCGGCGCGGCGGCATCACATCGTTGGTATCCCGCTACCCGGCTGTTACGAGACAGGTTACAACTTTTTGATCTTTTTTTTCTGGACAGTGCAACAAATCGGACCACAATGTGGGGAGGGACACAAAGCGGAGTTTTGTGGACAAGTGCGATCCCAAGTGAAACTTGGGATCGAGTGGGTGGAGTGGAACTTGGGATCGAGTGCTGGAGTGCCGCGAAGCGCCCTCCGCTTTACGCTTCACACTATTAGTCTCGGACTTCAGGTCGCACTACCAGTCGACAAAAGTTTGTGCAGGCTGGAAGCCCGCACCACAATGCCGTGGGCTGGAAGCCTGCGCTACTAGGCCGGGGGCATTAGGCGTTCGCAATGGTCTATACTCGGCGCGGGCAGCATGCTCACCGGCACAACGGGGAACGATTTCATGGCGCGGGTTGAATTAAAAGGGGTCAGCAAGAATTACGAGGGGGGCGTGCCCGCTGTCAAAAGCGCGAGCCTTGTCGCTGAAGACCGCGAGTTTATGGTCCTGGTCGGTCCGTCCGGATGCGGTAAATCGACCACGTTGCGCATGATCGCCGGGCTCGAGCCGATCACCGAGGGCACCATCGCCATCGGCGGCCGCGTCGTCAACGACCTGCCGCCGAAAGACCGCGACATCGCCATGGTGTTCCAGAGCTACGCCCTCTACCCGCACATGACCGTGCGCCAGAACCTCGAATACGGCCTGCGCATGCGCAAAGTGCCGCCCGCCGAGCGCCAGCGGCTGGTCGCCGAAGCGGCCGAGATCCTCGGCCTCGGCGCCCTGCTCGAGCGGCGGCCGCGCGCCCTCTCCGGCGGCCAGCGCCAGCGCGTCGCCGTCGGCCGCGCCATCGTCCGCCACCCGGCCGCCTTCCTCTTCGACGAGCCCCTCTCCAACCTCGACGCCAAATTCCGCATGCAGATGCGCGCCGAGATCGCCCAGCTTCAGCAACGATTGCGCACCACCACCGTCTACGTCACCCACGACCAGGTCGAGGCGATGACCCTCGGCTCGCGCATCGCGGTGATGAGCGACGGCCTGCTGCAGCAGGTGGGGACGCCGCTCGAGGTCTACCGGCGGCCCGCCAACCTGTTCGTCGCCGGCTTCCTCGGCAGCCCGCCGATGAACCTCCTGCCGGTGCGCGTCGCCGGCGGCGGCGCGGTGCTCGCCGGCGCCGACTTCGAGCTGCCCGCCCCCGCCTGGGCGCGCCCGCTCCTCGCCGGCGACGACGGCCGCGATTTGGTCGCCGGCATCCGCCCGGAGCGGGTGTTTGAAGCCGACGGCGGCGCCACGGACGGCACCGCCCGGCTGACGGCGGAGGTGACCCTCGCCGAGCCGCTGGGCTCGGAGGTGGTGCTGCACGCGACGCACGGCGGCGAGCGGCTGATCGCCCGGCTCGGACCGCACCGGGTGCCGGCGCTCGGCTCGCGCATCGAGCTCGCCCTCGACCTCGCCGCCCTCCACCTCTTCGACGCCGCCAGCGGCGAGCGTCTCGGCGGCGGCGAGGACGGGGACGACGGCACGGGCGGCGGCGGCCCGTGGACCGCCCCGCCGCCGACGGGCAGCACCTCCGGCGAGCCGCCGCGGGCCGGAGAGCGCACCGCGTGACGGCGCCGGGCAGCGCCGGAGGCGGCGCCGAGGCGGGCGCCGAGGCGGGAGACGGCGCCGCCGGCGGCTTCCCCCACGGCTTCCTGTGGGGCGCCGCCACCGCCGCCTACCAGGTCGAGGGCTCGCCGCTGGCCGACGGCGCCGGCGCCAGCATCTGGCACCGCTTCACCCACACCCCCGGCATGGTGCGCGACGGCGACACCGGCGACGTCGCCTGCGACCACTACCGCCGCTGGGCGGACGACGTGGCGCTGATGCGCGGCCTCGGCCTCGGCGCCTACCGCTTCTCGATCTCCTGGTCGCGCGTCCTGCCCGGGGGCACCGGCGCCGTCAACCAGGCCGGGCTCGACTTCTACCGCCGGCTGGTCGACGCCCTGCTGGAGGCCGGCATCCGCCCGTCCGCCACCCTCTACCACTGGGACCTGCCGGCGGCGCTCGACGACCGCGGCGGCTGGCTCAACCGTGACGTCGCCGAGTGGTTCGCCGACTACGCGGCGGTCTGCTACCGGGCGCTGGACGGCGTCGCCCTGTGGTCCACCCTCAACGAGCCGTGGGTGGTCACCGACGGCGGCTACCTGGCCGGAGTGCTGGCGCCGGGCCACCGCAG
>CAZLBJ010000592.1:0-12172 GCA_964557755.1 uncultured Thermoanaerobaculia bacterium | reverse complement strand
CAGCGGATGTCGCATCCGGCGCCGAGCCACCGGCGCACCGGTGGCTGCGCGCCGCCTTCCGCTACGAGCTGGGGCCGGTGCGCAGCGAGACGCTGTGGCAGGAGGTCCGCGGCCTGCTGCCGGACACCGTGCCCGAGCCGGCGAGCGTCCGCGCCGTCTGCCTGGACCTGCGCCAGTCCTTGCGCTCGCTCTACCGCATCCTCACCGAGAGCCGCCCGGACGGCCCGGCCGACATCCTCACCCAGGCGGCCGTCCTACGCGTGGTGCCGCCGCTGTGGTCGGCCGTCCGCGACCTCGGCTGGCCCGGCCCCACCGAGCCGGTCACCGGCCTGCGCGAGGCCTACCTGCGGAGCCTGCCGGTGGAGCTGGCGGTGACGCTGCGCCACCGCGCCACCTTCGCCTACGACGCCGCCCTCGACGGCGACGGCCTGTGCGACACGAGCTGGGCCTGCCTGGCGTTCCACAGCGCGCGGGACCTCGCCCTCGCCGGCCGGCAGCTCCGCGGGCTCGGCGCGGCGACGGCCGAGCTGGTGCGCCGCCTGTGCGACGGGCTGCACGCCGAGCTGGCAGCGCTGCCCGACCTGCTCGAAGGGTGGTGCCGGACGGAACGCGACCGGGGGCTGCTCGCCGCCCGACCCGAGGCGTGAATCTGAGCCGTCACGACCATGGCTCGCCAGTCGACCTCTAGCCAGGGCATTCTTGACCTCCTCCCTCGAAGCACGACTCGCAAGGGGCGAGTTCTCCGCGTTCTCCGGGAGGTACGCGGATCGTCACAGGTAGCTGTCGAGCGCGAGCTTGGCATGACACGGGCTGATCTCTCCAGGATCGAAACCGGTACGCGGCGTGCCGGGGCGAAGACGATGCGCCGGCTTCTGCTGCACTACCAGGCCCGGCCCCTGGAGCTGATCCTCATCATGATCCTACTGGGGTATCGACCGGCACCGGAGCACCTTCTTCGAGAAATCTCCCAAAAGTACGAAATTTCGGATTGACACCCAGGCGAGGGGTATCTAGACTGCCTTCAGCCTGGCTCGGTAGCGCTACCGCCGGTACGTGAATTGGTACGTCGCTAACAGCAAGAAGGGCTTCGAGATGTCAAGGCTACGATGGTCCGTTGTCAGCTCGTTCCTCCTGCTGCTTCCGGGACTGCTGTACGTTTCCTCAGCGCAGGGGCAGTGGATGACCAAGCCGCCGCCAGCGGACTCACCCTATTGGTGGACCCTCACTGACTGCATCACTCCGGCCGAGATGCGCAAATCGCTCCAGAGCCGCCAGGAGAACCAGGAGCGCCTCCGGCAAGCCATCGAGGCAGGTGAGTATCCGCAGCTGCCCGAGTCACGCATCCGGGAGATCAGCCTGTTCATCGATGGATCGCGTGACCCCGAGCTCTTCCCGATGTGGCATGCCTTCGGGGACTTCGCATTCAATCTCAACCTGGAGGAAAACTGGGAGGAGCAGGCCCGAGAGGCTTTGGTTCTCTACGGGATCTCTGCCGAAGGTATCGAGAACGTCGTGACCACCGGCTTCAACTACTGGGATTTCCGCGGCAAGGTGATCGAAGAGCTCGGCAGCGAGCCACGGGAATTCGCTGACAAGGTGCTCGGTCCCGTCGAGCGGAAGCTAGGACGCAGGAGCACCGCCGACGTCATCGTCCGACAGGACATCGATCGGCTCGCACGAGAGACAGGCATCGAGCGACACAAGCTGTCGCGCCTCTATGAATCCTGGCTTCGCGATCCGGCAGCCGAAGCTGGAGTCGAGTCCCTTGAGAACCTAAGACCCTCTCTCACGGAGGAGGACTGGGAAGGGTTGAGACGCTATCTCCTCGAGGAGTTCGCCAAGAGGAACGACTACGACTACTTCGATGAAAGGCCGCTCCGATGAGTGTTCGACGCCTAACACGGATTTTCCTTCCACTGTTCACTCTGCTGGTCGCGCATGCTACGACAGCTGGCACGTTCAGGATTGAAAGCGTGACCTACGAGACCCAACACTCGTCGTTCTCCGACAGGACTCTCGTTCAAGTGGGCGCCAAGGCGAGATACGAGGGCTCCGTCGATTCGAATGACGAGCAGTGGGCGATTCAGAGTAGTTTGACGGCACTCGGATCGACTACCAACGGCTATCCGAAATCCGGAAGTGGAATCCCTCACCCCGACTACGTCATCACCCTGGAGGCCAATCAGTACGGCGCCTCCCGGGAGATCCCCAACTGCAAGATCATCTATCCGGATCAGCCCAACATCTTCTTCGGCAATGCCCTCGTCGCCATCTACCATCACGGGTACGATCCCGAAGTGGACAATGGCGACGCTGTCAGGGGCGAAACGACCTGTGACGCCTCGAGCTCAGAAGGCGACACGGGGCCCGACGGGGACGCGGGTGGAAACCCGGATCCGGCTCAAGGACCGACCACGCCGATCATCCTCGACCTGGACCGGGCCGGATTTGACCTTACCGACTACCAGGACGGCGTGTCCTTCGACATCGATCGTGACGGCGAGGTCGAGGTCCTCGCTTGGACGTCGGTCGGCTCGGGAGACGGCTGGCTCAGCCTCGACCGCAACGGCAACGGTCTGATCGACGATGGCGGCGAGCTGTTCGGGAACTTCACCGACCAGCCCGCCAGCGAGCAGCCGAACGGCTACCTGGCCCTAGCCGTCTTCGACGACGCTACAGAGGGCGGCGACAACAACGGGATCATCGACGATCGGGACCTGATCTTCGAGCAGCTCAGAGTGTGGATCGACGCGAACCACGACGGGGTTTCGCAGCCCGACGAGCTATACAGCCTCACGAGCGCCGGCGTCGAGTGGCTGGAGACCCGGCCGGTCACTTCTCAGCGGCGAGACCGCCATGGCAACGTGTTCCGCTACCAGGCGCTGGCCCGCTTGAGCCGCGGGATGTCGCACAGCGCCGACGCCTTCCTTCTCTCTGAACCCTAGCTCGAGACGGTGTACCTCCCCGGCCGGGCGTGTCCTCCCGGCCGGGGCGGTGCCTCAAGCCAGCAGCGCCCGGGCCACCACCGCCAGCAGGTCGCGGCGGGTCGGGCCGTTGAGGAAGAAGTGGTCGCCGGGCAGCATCCGCAGGTGGAAGGGGCCGCGGGTGGCGTCCCGCCAGGGCTCGAGGTCGGCCTGGGAGACGTGCTCGTCGGCGAGGCCGCCGAGGGCGGTCAGCGGGCACGAGAGCGGCTCGCCGGGCTGTGGCCGCCAGGTCTCGTTGACGCGGAAGTCGGCGCGCAGCAGCGGCTCGACGAGCTGCATCAGCTCCGGGTGCTCGAGCACCTCGACCGGAGTGCCGTTGAGCTCGCGCAGCCGCTGGCGGAAGCGGTCGGGCGGCAGGTCGTGGATCGGCTCCTCGTCGTCCGGCGCGCCCGGGGCGCCGCGCGCCGAGACCAGCAGGTGGACCGGTTCGGGGTGGCCGGCCCCGCGGCGCCGGCGCGCCAGCTCGTAGGCGATGATGGCGCCCATCGAGTGGCCGAAGAGGGCGTAGGGGCCGCGCGCCAGCTCGCCGGCCAGCCCCTCCTCGGCCGCCGCCACCAGCTCGTCCATCGAGGTCGCCGGCGGCTGCCGGATGCGCCCCTCGCGGCCGGGGAGCTGCACCGGACAGACCTCGACCTCGGCCGGCAGCTCGTCGCTCCAACCGCGGTACACCGAGGCGGCGCCGCCGGCGTAGGGGAAGCAGAAAAGGCGCAGCCGTGCGGCCGGGCGCGGCTGGCGGTAGGCGATCCACGGGTTGGCGGCGGGCCGGGTGGCTGGACTCGAGGTCGTCACGTTCTCTCCAGTGCCGCGGCCGGCGGCGCCCGTGACGGTCCCGGGCCGCGGCCGGCATTGCGAAACCGCGGCGGGATCGCGGTATCATCGCGGCGAGACCCGCGCCGCGGGTGCCGTTCCACCGCAACTCTCCCACACCGCGTACCCTCTTATGCCGAGCTACAGCACCAACGAGTTCCGCACCGGCCTCAAGGTCCTCATCGACGGCGAGCCCTGCAACCTGAACGAGGTCGAGTTCGTCAAGCCCGGCAAGGGCCAGGCCTTCGTGCGCATCAAGTACCGGGTCCTCACCACCGGCCGGGTCAACGAGAGGACCCTGAAGTCCGGCGAGCCGCTGGAGGCGGCCGACGTCCACGAGACGCCGATGCAGTTCCTCTACGGCGACGGCAGCACCTGGCACTTCATGAACCCCGACACCTACGAGCAGTACGAGGCCGGCGAGGACGCGATGGAGGACGCCCGCCCGTGGGTCAAGGAGCAGGACCAGTGCTCCGTGACCCTCTACAACAACGTCCCGTTGTCGGTGACGCCGCCGAACTTCGTCACCCTGGAGATCACCGAGACCGACCCCGGCGTGCGCGGCGACACCTCCGGCGGCGGCACCAAGCCGGCGAAGCTGGAGACCGGCGCGGTGGTCAAGGTGCCGCTGTTCATCCAGACCGGCGACGTGATCCGGGTGGACACCCGCAGCGGCGAGTACGTGTCGCGGGCCAAGGACTGACGGTCGCGGCCGCCACGGTGACGGACTGGCGCCCCGCCGCCGCGCTCGAGGTGCTGCGGCGGCGCGCCGCGCTGGCCGCCGCGGTGCGCGCCTTCTTCGCCGCGCGCGGCGTGCTGGAGGTGGAGACGCCGCTGCTGGGCGCCGCCACCACGCCGGAGCCGCACCTCGCCAGCCTGGTGGTCACCGAGGATGGCACGGGGCCGGCCGGCCGGCCGCTCCGCCTCTATCTCCAGACCTCGCCCGAGCTGCACATGAAGCGGCTGCTCGCCGCCGGCAGCGGGCCGATCTACCAGCTCTCGCGGGTGGCGCGCGGCGGCGAGCGGGGGCGGCGCCACAACCCGGAGTTCACCCTGCTCGAGTGGTACCGCCCCGGCTTCGACCACCACGCGCTGATGGACGAGGCGGAGGCGCTGGTGCGGCACGCGCTGGCCGACGCGGCGCCGCCGCCGGCCGCGGAGCGCTGGACCTACGGTGAGCTGTTCCGCCGCCACCTCGGCCTCGATCCGCACACCGCGGACGACGGCGAGCTCGACGCCGCCATCACCGCCGCCATGGATGCCTCCGGCATCGCCGCGCCGCCTTTCGATCCCGGCGACCGCGACGGCCGGCTGGCGCTGCTCCTCACCCACGCCGTCGAGCCGCGCCTGCCGCCCGGCCTCGTCTTCGTCCACGACTACCCGGCGTCGCAGGCCTCGCTCGCCCGCCTGCGCCGCGACCCCGGCCGGCCGCCGGTGGCGGAGCGCTTCGAGCTCTACCTCGACGGCGTCGAGCTGGCCAACGGCTTCCACGAGCTCGCCGACGCCGCCGAGCAGCGCCGCCGCTTCGCCGCCGACCTCGCCGCCCGCCGGCGCCTCGGCCTGCCCGCGGTGCCGCTCGACGAGCGCTTCCTCGCCGCCCTGGATGCCGGCCTGCCGCCCTGTGCCGGCGTCGCCCTCGGCTTCGACCGCCTGGTGATGCACGCCGCCGGCGCCGCCTCGATCGACGACGTCGTCGCCTTCCCGGCCGGGCGCGCGTGAAGCTCCTCGCCGTCTCCGACCTCCACCTGCGCCACGCGGTCACCCGCGAGGCGCTGGCCCGGCTGCCGCCGCGCCCGGACGACTGGCTGATCGTCGCCGGCGACGTCGGCGAGACCGAGGCCGCGCTGCGCTTCGCCTGGACGTTGCTGCGGCCGCGCTTCGCCGAGCTGTTCTGGGTGCCGGGCAACCACGATCTGTGGACGCCGCCGAACGATCCCGCCGCGCTGCGCGGCCAGGCGCTCTACGGCCGGCTGGTCGAGGTCTGCCGCGAGTTCGGGGTGCACACGCCGGAGGACCCGTTCGTCGCCTGGCCCGGCCCCGGCCCCGCCTGCCGCGTCGCGCCGCTGTTCACCCTCTACGACTACAGCTTCCGCCCCGACGAGGTGCCGCGCGAGGGCGCCGTGCAGTGGGCGATCGAGAGCGGCGTCCTGTGCAGCGACGAGTCGCTGCTCCAGCCCGATCCCCACCCCAGCCGCGACGCCTGGTGCGCCGAGCGCTGCCGCTACAGCGAGGCGCGGCTGGCCGTCGCCGCCGCCGAGGGGCCGCTGGTGCTGGTCAACCACTGGCCGCTGCGCCGCGACCTCTTGACCCTGCGCCGCGTGCCGCGCTTCTCGATCTGGTGCGGCACCCGCCGCAGCGAGGACTGGCACCGCCGCTTCCGCGCCGTGGCGGTGGTCTACGGCCACCTCCACGTGCGCCGCACGACGCTGGTCGACGGCGTGCGCTTCGAGGAGGTGTCGCTCGGCTACCCGCGCGACTGGGACCCGGCGCGCGGCGTCGAGCCCTACCTGCGCCAGGTGCTGCCGCCGCCGGAGCAGGTGCGGGAGGGCTTCCGCTTTTGAGCGCCGGGCCGTCCTGGTGCGCAGCTTGCTCGCCAGGTGGGTACGAAGATGCCTGAGAGAGCCGGCGGCAGCCGAAACCTCGACCGCCGCCGGTCCTTTCAGGCACGACCCGGTCGGCGCCGGCGGGCGCCGCTGGGGACGGCGGCGTCCCCTCGGCGGGACGGCCGGCCACGGAGGAGACCATGCAGACGATCGTGTTCCTGACCCTGTTCCTCGGCCTCGTCGAAGGCCGCCAGGTGGTCGAGCTGGCGGCCGCCGACGAGGTGGCGCGGGTGGAGGTGCTGCTCGACGGCGAGCTCGAGGCGGTGATCACCGGCGGCCCTCCGTGGCGGGCGCCGGTCGATCTCAGCGGCGACCTGGCGCCGCGCCTGCTCGAGGCGGTGGCGCGCGACGCGGCGGGCGAGGAGCTGGGCCGCGCCGAGCAGTGGCTCAATCTGCCGCGCGGGCGGGCCGAGGTGACGCTGCTGGTCGACCGCTCCGGCCCCCGGGCGGTCGCCCGCATCGGTTGGCGTTCGGTCGAGCACCCGCGGCCGGAGGCGGTCGTCGTCCACTTCGACGGCGAGCCGGTGCCGGTCGGCGGGCCGCTCGCCGCCCCCCTCGAGGTGCCGCTGCCCGACCACGCTCCGGACGCGATGCACGTCGTCTCCGCCGAGGCCGTCTTCCCTGGCGGCGACAGCGCCCGCGCCGACGTCGCCTTCGGCGGCCCGTACGGTGACCAGGTGTCGAGCGAGCTGACCGGCGTGGCGGTCGAGGTCGAAGGCGAGCGCCGGCTGCGCAAGGTCGGCGACGCCGGGCCGTGGCTGCGCGTCGGCGGCGAGGTGCTGCGGCCGGTGGCGCTCGACGCCGGCGAGGTCGATCTCTACGCCGTCGTCGACGCCGCCGCCCGCCCGCAGCTCGAGGTGCTGGGCATCCAGATGGCGCGCATGCTGCGCTCGCGGGGGGCCCGCCTGCCCACCGGCCCGCGCTCGGACCGGCTGCGGGCCGGCCCCGTGCCGCCGCCGACGCTGCAGACCGGCATGCACCCGGGCGACCGCCTCTACCTGGTGCGGCCGCAGACCGAGGACGCGGCGCCCGGCGTGCAGCTCTTCGGCCTCTCCGAGGCGCTCGACGACAGCCGCGGCGGCAGCGCCTGGCAGCTCAGCTACGTGAGCCTGCCGCACGACCCGGACCGGCCGCAGCGGCTGGCCGACGCCGCCGCCGCCGCCGGCATGATGGCCACCAGCACCAGCCGGCCGCGCTGCGTGCTGCTGCTGCTCGGCCCCGGCTCGGTGGACGACAGCGTGCTCGACCCGGGGGAAGTGTGGCGCTACTTCGAGCGCCTGCGCGTGCCGCTCGAAGTGTGGTACCTCGACACCGGAGAGGGCGCGCCGCCGGCGGACCTCCGCGAGGGCGAGAGCCGCGAAGCGTGGCGCCGGCGCCAGCTCGAGGAGGCGCGCCGGCGCTGGGGCGCCGTGCAGGTGGTCGAGGGCTCTCACCAGTGGCTGCGGTTCCACGCCCGGTTGCGCGACGACCTGGCGCGCCAGCGCATCCTGTGGATCGAGGGGCGCCACCTGCCGCAGGCGGTGGAGCTCGCGGGCGCCCCCGACTGGCTGCGGCTGGCAGGCGGCTCCGCGCCGCCCTGAGCCGGCGCGGCGCCGGTGGTAGAGTCGCCCCCGCCATTGCGGCCCGCCCGGGCGAGGAGGGACCCACCCAGAGATGAGCACCACCGCCGCCGCCGAAGACGTCCGCTCCTGGATCGAGCGCTCCCTCGACCTCTACAATATCCGCGGCTGGGGCAAGGGCTACTTTTCGGTCAACGCCCGCGGCTCCATGCAGGTCCACCCGAACGGCCCCGAGACGCCGGCCATCGACCTCAAGGAGCTGGTGGACGAGCTCCAGGAGCGCGGCATCGGCCTACCGCTGCTGCTGCGCTTCTCGGACATCGTCGGCGCCCGCGTGCGCGAGCTCAACGAAGCCTTCCGCGCCGCCATCGACGAATTCGGCTACCGCGGCGCATACCGCGGCGTCTACCCGATCAAGGTCAACCAGGACCGCTTCCTGGTCGAGCGCCTGGTCGAGTTCGGCCGCCCCTACCACCTCGGGCTGGAGGCCGGCTCGAAGCCGGAGCTGCTGGCGGTGATGGCGCTGCTCGAGGACCCCGAGGCGGTCATCGTCTGCAACGGCTACAAGGACGAGGAGTACGTCGAGACGGCGCTGCTCGCCACCAAGCTGGGGCTGAAGGTGATGCTGGTCGCGGAGAAGCCGTCGGAGCTGCGGCTGATCGCGCGGCTGGCGGAGCGGACCGGCGTGCGGCCCTACATCGGCGCCCGCTCGCGGCTGACCACCCGCGGCGCCGGCCACTGGCACGAGTCGGGCGGCGACCGCTCGAAGTTCGGCCTCTCGGCGCGCGACCTGATCGAGGGCGTGCGCTACCTCGAGGGCGAGGGGCTGCTCGACTGCTTCGAGCTGCTGCACTTCCACATCGGCAGCCAGGTGCCGACCATCCGCTCGGTCAAGGACGCCTTGCGCGAGGCGGTGCGGGTCTACGTCGACCTGGTCAAGATGGGGGCGCCGCTCGGCTACCTCGACGTCGGCGGCGGGCTCGGCGTCGACTACGACGGCTCGCAGTCCGAGTTCCCCTCGTCGCTCAACTACAGCCTGCAGGAGTACGCGAACGACATCGTCTACGGGGTCAAGGAGATCTGCGATCCCGAGGGGGTGCCGCACCCGATCCTGGTGTCGGAGTCGGGGCGCGCCCTGGTGGCGCACCACGCGGCGCTGGTGGTCGACACGCTCGACGTCGCCGAGTTCAACGTCGGCCGCCTGCCGGCGAAGCCGCCGCGGGACGCCGAGTTGCCGCTGCAGCAGCTCTTCGGCGTCTACGAGGACGTCGAGAAGGGGGTGCGCGGGGTGTCGGGCACGACGCTGCTCGAGGCCTACCACGACGCCTCCTCCTACCGCGACGACTGCCTGTCGCTGTTCCACCTCGGCCACCTGTCGCTGGCCCACCGGGCGCTCGCCGAGGACCTCTACTGGGCGGCCTGCGACAAGATCTGGCGCCTCGCCGGCGAGCTGCCGGTGATGCCCGAGGAGCTGGCCGGCCTCGGCCACGACCTCGCCGACACCTACTTCCTCAACTTCTCGGTGTTCCAGTCGGTGCCCGACTCGTGGGCCATCGACCAGCTCTTCCCGGTGGTGCCGATCCACCGCCTCGACGAGGAGCCGTCGCGCCACGCGGTGCTCGCCGACATCACCTGCGACTCGGACGGCAAGATCGACCGCTTCATCGACCCCGGTGACTTCAAGCCGGTGCTCGAGCTGCACCGCTTCACCGGCGATCCGTACTACCTCGGCATCTTCCTGGTCGGCGCCTACCAGGAAATCCTCGGCGACCTGCACAACCTGTTCGGCGACACCAACATCGTCATGGTCTCGCTGGACGCCGAGGAGGGCTACCACATCGACAACGTGGTCGAGGGCGACACGGTGACCGACGTGCTGCGCTACGTGCGCTACAGCCGCAAGGACCTGGTGGCGCGCGTGCGGCGGGCGGCGGAGGCGGCGCTGAAGGCGCGGCGCATGACCTTGAAGGAGTCCAAGCACCTGCTGCGCATGTACGAGGAAGGCCTCTCCGGCTACACCTACCTGGAGCAGGAGTGAACCCTGGAGCAGGCGTGAAGAGCGCGGCGACGGCGCGGCGGACCGAGGTCTACACCGACGGCGGCGCGCGGCCCAACCCCGGTCCCGGCGGCTGGGGCGTGGTGCTGCTGCGCCCGGGCGCCGAGCCGGCGGAGCTCTCCGGCGGCGCCGGCCGCACCACCAACAACCGCATGGAGCTGACCGCCGCCATCCACGCGCTGGAGGCGCTGCGCGAGGGCGAGGCGGCGGACGTCCACACCGACTCGCTCTACCTGCGCAAGGGGGTGACCGAGTGGCTGCCGGGCTGGATCGCCCGCGGCTGGAAACGCAAGGGTGGCGCGGTGGAGAACGAGGACCTGTGGCGCCGGCTCGACGCCCTCGACCGCCGCCGCGACGTCGCCTGGCACTGGCTGCGCGGCCACGCCGGCCACCGCTGGAACGAGCGCGCCGACGCGCTGGCCTCCGCCGAGGTGCGCCGCCACGGCGGCGAGGCCGACGGGCGGGCGGTCGCCGCCGTGCCCGCGGTCGACCGCGAGATCTTCCTGCGCATCTCCTGCGCCGGAGGCCGCGGCGGCTGGGCGGCGGCGGTTCGCGAGCCGGGCGAGGCGTCGAGCGAGGAAACGGTGAGCGGCCGCGTGGCGCGGACGACGCCGAACCGCGTCGACCTCGAGGCCGCCGCGGCGCTGCTGGAGGCGCAGCCGGAGGGCTCGCGGATCGCGCTGTTCACCGCCTCCGACTACCTGCGCAACGGCGCCAGCCAGTGGATCCACGGCTGGCGCCAGCGCAAGTGGACCACCCGCGACGGCAAGCCGGTGGCCAACCGCGACCTCTGGGAGCGCCTCTCCCGCGCCATCGATCGCCACGCCGCCGTCCACTGGCCTCCCGCCGCCGGCGAGGCGGCGGAGGTGCTCGAAGCGCTGGAGCCGCGCGCGAAAGAGGCGCGCAGCGGCGGCTGAGCCTTAGAAGGCGGCGCCGTCGAGCCGGCGGAGGTCGGCGAGCAGCTCCTCGTCGCCGGCGGCGGTGGCGGCCGCGCGGCAGTCGGCGAGGAGCTCGCGGGCGCGCTCGGGCCGTCCCAGGCGCTGCTCGGCGTCGGCGAGTGCGAGGCGCAGGTAGCCGTCGCCCGGGTCGTGGCGGAGGGCTTCCCGGTAGTGCTCCGCGGCCCGCTCGAGGTCGCCGAGGGCGGTGCTGAGGATGGCGGCGTTCCGGGCCAGCAGCGCAACGGAGCGCGCGTCCTCGCTCCCACGGGTGGTGGCGAGGGTCTCCTCGAGGAGCGCGAGACCCGCCTCGGGCCGGCAGCTCCTGGCTTCCGCGAGCGCCGCTTCCAGCGCCGGGCGGGCGGTGCTGGTCTGGGTCATGGTCGCTGGCTCCATCTTCAGGGGACGAAGGGCTTGGAGGGGAGCCCGTTCAAGCACCGGACGTAGCTCCTCCATGCGTAGTCGATGCACCGATTGTAATCGTAGTCGTCGACGAAACGCGAACCGCAGTCGGCGGTCGCTTCGAGATAGGCGCGGTAGCAGGCGTCGCGAAGCGCCGACGCCCAGGCGGTGCCCCCGGCGCCCATCATGGTTCCAGCTCCCACCGGCCGAGGGCGAGGGCGGCCTGGCGCCAGGCGACGCCGGCGCGGCGGAGGGCGTCGTCGGTCTCGGCCCAGCGGCCGGCGGCGCAGGACTCGGCTGCGTCGTCGAGGCGGAGGTAGAGGCGCTTCAAGTGCAGGTCGGCGGCGGCGTCGGCCACCGGCAGCACGCGGTGGCGCCGGGTCTCGACCCAGAAGCGGTCGATCGCCGACGCCAGGCGCCGGCAGTGCGGACCCAGCTTCGCCGGGCGCAGGCGGCGGCGGGCGCGCAGCAGGTCGGCGAGCGCCGCTTTGACCGGCTCCGCTTTTTCCGTGTAGCGGATGTGCCAGGCGCGCATCGAGTCTTCGTCCGGCGGCGGCAGGCCGCTGCGGCGGCGGATGTGAAGCTGCGGAGCGGGCTCGGACGGCGGCTCTTCGGCCTGCGGACCGGCGCCGGCTTGCGGCGGGACGGCGATCAGCAGGAGGAGGAGCAGGAGCAGGGTGCGGATCTTGGTCGTGGGTCGCATGTAGAGGCAGGACGCGACGTCGAGGGGAAATCGCTCACGAAAACGTCAACTTCAACGTCAACTTCGGGGGGGAGGGCGGTGGTGGCGGGGGGGGGTGGGTCCTCGGGCAGGGAGCGGCGCGCT
>CAZLBJ010000591.1:0-2643 GCA_964557755.1 uncultured Thermoanaerobaculia bacterium | reverse complement strand
CATCGCGCTCGGCGCCGAGGCGACGGCGCTCGGGCCGCGCGGCGAGCGCACCTTCCCGCTCGCCGGCCTCTACCGCGTGCCGCGCGCCGAGGGGGAGAGCGAGCTGGCGCTCGCGCCCGGCGAGATCGTCACCCGCGTCGCCCGGCCGCCGGCCGCCGGCCGCCGCGCCGCCAGCTACGAGGTGCGGCACCGCAAGTCGCTCGACTGGTCGCTGGCCACCGCCGCGGGGGTGCTGGCGACGGCGGGCGGTCGCGTCCGGGAGGCGCGGGTGGTGCTCGGGCAGGTGGCGCCGGTGCCGTGGCGCGCCGAGGGCGCCGAGGCGGCGCTCGCCGGCAAGGCGGTGGACGCGGCGACGGCGGCCGCGGCGGCCGACGCGGCGGTCGCCGGCGCGCGCCCCATCCGCGGCAACGGCTACAAGATCCAGCTCGCCAGGACGGCGGTGAAGCGGGCGATCCTCGCCGCCGCCGGCAAGGAGGAGGCCCGAGATGGCTGAGAGCCCGCGCCGCCGCACCTGCCGCTGCCTGCGCTGGAAGGGCATGTACATCGACGCCGAGCCCGACCCGTTGGTCCCCAACACCAGCGACGGCCTCTTCTGGTGCATGCACACCCAGACCTGCCTCGGCCCCGACGGCAGGGTCGCCGACCGCGCCCGCTGCGCCGAGGGGCGCGGCTGCTTCGAATCGCCGTGACCCAACCCGGAGGAAGACACCCATGACCACGCCCCGACGCCGCTCCGCTCCTCTGCCGCTCCTCGCCCTGCTGCTCGCCGCCCTCCTGCCGGCCGTACCCGCCGCCGCCGACACCGCCGCCATCCGCGGCGACTACGTCGAGGCGCGCACCGCCGACGTGTGGACGGGGCCGTGCTTCGCCAATGGCGAGGTGAACCTCGAGGGGCAGGAGGCGATCCTCGCCTGGCGGGTGGAGGAGGGGGCGTGGGACGGCGTCGGCTTGGCCGGGCTGTCGGTGGCGGCGGTGGTGACCGCCAGCGCCACCCTCGGCGATCCGCACGCCGAGCCGCTGCCGGCGCGGGCGCTGTTGCTGGTCGACGAGCGGGGGACGGCGGCGCAACGGGCGGCGCTGGCGGCCTTCGCGCGGCGGGAGGCCGGCGCGCTGCTCGCCGACGTGGTGGCGGTCGAGGCGGCGCCGATCGACTTCACCGTCGACGGCGCCCACGTCGAGCTGGCGGCGGGGGGCGTGGCCGAGCTGCGGACGCGGCCGCTGACCCACCACGACCGCCACTGCGGCAACGAGATCGTCTACTACCCGCCGCTCACCGACGTCCCCGGCGCGACGCCGGCGGCCACCGTGGTCCACGCCTTCCGCGGCGACGGGCTGGGCCGCACCTGGTCGAGCCCCGGCAAGCGCAGCGCCTTCGTCGGCACCTTCGCGCGCTAGCCGGCGCGGGCGCGGGGGAAGGTGGGCGCGCCGAGATCGTCGTCGCCGTGGTCGTCGCCGCGGGCGACCTGGCGGATCTTGGCGATCAGGGTCTTCGAGCCGATGGCTCCCTTGAGCAGGAAGTCGGCGGCGCCGAGCTCGCGGATGCGCTGCTCGAGCTCGGGGTCGTCGCTGCCGGTGAGCACCACCACCGGCATCCGCGGCGCCATGCGGCGCACCGAGGAGAAGGTGTCGATGCCGTCGCTGTCGGGCAGCGACAGGTCGAGCAGCACCAGCTCGAAGCCGTTCTCGTCCTGGAGGCGCTCCCGGGTCTCCTGCAGCGTCGACACCATCACGGCGTCGATCTCGGCCGCCGCCGCGTGCTGCAGCGCCTCCTCCAGCACGAACGCCAACGAGGGGTCGTCCTCCACCGCCAACACTCTGATTCGCTCTCGGTCCACTGCGTCTCTCCTTGGACGCCTTCAGCTTGCAACACGCGCGCCTGGGAGGGCGCTCACTCCGGCGCTGGCTCGGGCTCTTCCTGCAGCACCTCCGGCACGTCGTGGGCGGGGCTGTTGACGCGCCGGCTGACGCGGCGGGTGACCAGGCCGGCGCCGGTGGAGCGGCGCAGCAGGTCGGCCAGCGGCTCCTTGCCGGTCAGCGCCGGGTCGAGCCAGGCGGCCCAGTCGTCGCGCGCCATCACCACCGGCATGCGCGGGTGGATGGCGGCGAGCTCCGGGTGGGCGTCGCGGGTGAGGATGGTGAAGGTGTCGAGCGGCTCGCCCGCCTTGTCCCAGCGCGACCACAGGCCGGCGTAGGCGAAGGGCTCGCCGTCGGGGCGGTGGACCCAGTACGGCTGCTTGCCGCCGGTCTCCTGCTTCCACTCGTAGAAGCCGTCGCTGACCACCAGGCAGCGGCGGCGGCGGAAGGCGTCGCGGAAGGCCGGCTTGTCGGCGGCGCTCTCGGCGCGGGCGTTGATCATGCGGTTGCCGATCGACGGGTCGTCGGCCCAGAACGGCACCAGCCCCCAGCGCACCAGGTCGAGGCGGCGGCCGGCGGCGCGCTCGAGCACGCGCACCACCGGCGCCTCCTGGGTGGGCGCGACGTTGAAGCGCGGCAGGTAGTCGGGGACGACGTCGAGCTCGAAGAGGCGGGCGACGGTCTCCGGCGAGCTGGTGAGCGTGTAGCGTCCGCACATCGGGGGTGTTCCTCTCCTCTCAACCGGCCTCGCCGTGCACCGGCGCCGCCGGCTCGGCGCCGCGGGCGCCG
>CAZLBJ010000590.1:0-4627 GCA_964557755.1 uncultured Thermoanaerobaculia bacterium | reverse complement strand
CCCGGCCGGCCTGTAGAATGTCGGCCCGTGACGCCCCACCTCCCCACCCTCACCCTGGGCGACGGCGACCTGTCGCTGGCCACCGACCTCTACCAGCTCACCATGGCTGCCGCCTACCACGCGGCGTCGGAGGAGGGCGCCGGCATGCCCACCGCCACCTTCGAGCTGTGGGTCCGCCGGCTGCCGCCGCACCGCAACTTCCTCGTCTTCGCCGGCCTCGAGCAGGCGCTGGCCAGCCTGCGCGCGCTGCGCTTCGGCGGCGGGCAGATCGACTGGCTGCGCGGGCTGCCGCCGTTCCGCGGCGTCGCCGCGTCGTTCTTCGACCGCCTGGCCGGCTTCCGTTTCCGCGGCGACGTGCGCGCCATGGCGGAGGGCACCGTGTTCTTCCCCGACGAACCGGTGCTGGCGGTGCACGCCGAGCTGATCGAGGCGCAGCTCGTCGAGACGCTGCTGCTGTCGATCGTCAACTTCCAGACCGCCATCGCCTCGAAGGCGGCGCGCGTGCGGCTGGCGGCGGACGCCGGCGGGGAGAGGGGGCCGGAGGGTAGCCGCTACCAGCCCGGCGGCGGCGCGCGCGTCGCCGAGTTCGGCTCGCGGCGCGCGCACGGGCCGCAGGCGGCGCTGTGGGCGGCGCGGGCGGCGGTGGTGGGCGGCGCCGACGCCACCTCCAACGTCGCCGCCGGCTTCCACGCCGGTATCCCGCTGGTCGGCACCATGGCGCACAGCTTCGTCATGGCGCACGAGCGGGAGGAGGACGCCTTCCGCCGCTACCAGTCGACCTTCCCGCAGCACACCATCCTCCTCGTCGACACCTACGACACGCTGGAGGGAGTGCGCCTGGCGCTCGCCACCGGCGGCCCGTTCGACGGCGTGCGCCTCGACTCCGGCGACCTCGGGGCGCTGGCGCGCGACACCCGCCGGCTGCTCGACGAGGGCGGGCGCCCGGACGCGACCATCTTCGCGTCCGGCGACATGAACGAGCACAAGATCGCGGCCCTGCGCGCCGCCGGCGCGCCGATCGACGCTTTCGGGGTCGGCACCCAGCTCGCCACCTCCGCCGACGCGCCGTACCTCAACGGCATCTACAAGCTGGTCGAGGTCGAGCGCGGCGGCGAGGCGCGGCCGACCTTCAAGGCCAGCGCCGGCAAGGCCACCTACCCGGGTCCCAAGCAGGTGGTGCGCGAGACGGCGCGGCGCGACGGCGCCGAGGTGATGGTGGGCGACCGCCTGCTGCGCCACGCCGACGAAGGGCGCTTCCCGGCCGCCCAGCGTCTGCTGGCGCCGGTGATGGCGGGCGGCGAACCGGTGGGCCCGCTGCCCGACGTGGCGGCGGCGCGCCGGCGCTGCCTCGCCGAGCTGGCGCGCCTGCCGGCGGCGCTGCGCTCGCTCGACGCGGCGGGCGACGCCTACCCGGTGGCCGTCGATCCCGGCCTCGAGACGCTGCTGGACGAGCAGCGGCGGAAGGTCCTGGGGTGACGCAGCCGGAGGGCGGTCCGGCCGCGCGGCGGTGGCGGAGGGACCCGCTGCGCACCGTTGCCTGGGCGGCGGCCCTCACCGCCCTGCTGGTGCGCCTGCCGTTCGTGGCGCGGCGGCTGTGGGACCACGACTCGGTGCAGTTCGCCCTCGGTGTCCTCGACTTCGACCTCGCCGCCCACCAGCCGCACCCGCCGGGGTACCCAGTCTACGTCGGCCTGCTGAAGCTGCTGGCGCTCGCCGGCGTGCCGGCGCTGCACGGCATGGTCGCCCTCTCGTTGCTCGCCGCCGCCGCCGGCGCCGCCGCGCTCACCCGGGTCGCCGCCCGCCTCGCGGGCCTCCCGGCCGCCGCAGCGCCGCCCGGGCCGCTGCCGCTGGCCGCCCTTCGAGACGGCCGCGGAGCCGCCTCCTCAGGGCTGGCCGGTGAAGTCGAGATCGCCGCCGCCGTCCTCGCCGGCGCGCTGTACGTCTTCAACCCGCTGCTGTGGTTCTACGCCGAGCTGCCGCTGGTCTACGCCGTCGAGGGGGGGCTGACCTGCGTCCTCGCCTGGGCGGCGCTGCGCATGCAGGACGGCGTGCGGCCGTTCCTCGCCGCCTGCGCCCTGTTCGCGCTCGCAGGTGGCGTGCGGCCGTCGACGCTGGTGCTGCTCTTCCCGCTGTTCCTCTTCGGGCTGTTCCAGGCCTGGCGGCGCGGCGGCTTCCTCACCTGGGGGCGCCTGCTCGCCGGCGCCGGGCTCGGCACCGCCTGCATCGCCGCTTGGTGGCTGCCTCTGACGGCGGCGGCGGGCGGACCGGCGGCCTACCGCGCGCTCAGCGGCGAGCACTTCGCGACGCTGCTGCCGGTGACCTCGGTGCTCTACGGCGCCGGCTGGCCGGCGCTGGCCCACAACCTCGAGGTGCTGGTGAAGTGGGCGGTGCAGGGGCTGGTGCCGGCGGCGGCGGCGGTCGCCGTCGCCTGGGGCTGGGCGGTGGCGGCGGGGGAGCCTCGCCGCCTCGCCGACGGTCTCCGTCTCGTGCTGCGCCGCGCCGGCTGGCTGCTCGCCTGGGCGCTGCCGCCGCTCCTCTTCTTCGCCCTCTTCCACGTCACCAAGGCCGGCTACACGCTGATCCACCTGCCGGCCCTGCTGGTGGCCGCCGCGCTGGCCGCGGCGCCGGCAGTGGCGCGGCGCCGCGGGCGCCTGCTCGCCGCCGCCCTCGCCGCCGTCCTGGTGGGCGCCGCTCTCTTCCTCTTCGGCGCCGACCGCGGCGCCGACCAGCCGCGCTGGTGGGCGGCGGTGCGCCACGAGTTCCATCGCGGCACGATCGCCGCCTATGAGCGCGACCTCGACGCCCTGCTCGCCGCCCTCGACCGCTTCCCGCCGCAGGGCACCGTGCTCGCCGCCGTCGAGCTCTCCGGCGGCGGCGCCGCCGGCGCCGAGGGCTTCCTCTACCCCTACCACCGCCACCTGCAGTGGTACGCCCCGGCCTACCGCCTGGCGCTGCTCGTCCCCGAGCAGGGCTTCGCGCTGGTCACTCCGGGCGGCCGGGAGCCGTTCATGCGGGCCGACGGCCGCGTCGAGGTGCCCGCCGAGACCCGCCGCGTCGTCGTCGTCCTCGCCGCGGAGCCCGGAGTCGGCCTGCCATTGCCACCGGCGGAGGTGGTGCTCGCCAACGGCACCTTCCGTGTCCTCGCCGTCCCCTTCCGGGGCATGCTGGAGCTGGGGGAGGTTCGGTTGGTGGAGGAGCCGGTGGAAGAGCGCGAGGCGCGGCCTGCAGTGGGGGAGTAGGCGAGCTGGTAGTCTTTCTCCCATGGGACTCTTCGGGATGTTTCGCAAGGACGCCGGCGAGGAGCTTGCCAAGGCTTCCGAGTGGCTGGCGAAGGGCGAGGCGGTGCGGGCGCTGGAGACGGCGCGGCGGCACGTCGGCGACCGCGACGCCGGCCACCGGACGCGGGCGATGGAGCTGGTGCACGAGGCGCGCGAGGCGCTGGTACGCAACGGTGCCGAGAAGTCGGCGGCTGCGGAGGCGGCGGGCGACCTCGCGGACGCCGCCGACTGGATGCGCGCGGCGCTTCAGCACGTCGACGACGAGGCGCGCCGGGCCGAGATGGAGGCGCGCCTCGGCGCCCTGGAGCGCCGCGCCGAGATCGGCCGGCGCGAGCCGGAAGCCTGGGAGAGCGAGGCCTCGGAGGGCGAGGAGGCCGCGGATGACGGCGACTCCGAGGAACGCCTGGAGCACGCCGCGGACGCCGGCGAGGACTGGCTCGAGGAGGACGACGGCGCCGACTTCGACGACCCGGAGACGCGCTACGCGCTGCTCGTCGACACCCTGGAGGACTCCGTGGCCGCGCGCTACGCCGAGCGGCCGGCGGAGTTCCGGCATGCGTGGCTGCGGCTCAACGACGGCGAGGTGGAGGAGGCGGCCGCGGCCTTCGACCGCATGCTGCCGCAGCACCCCGACGACCCGGTGCTCCACTTCGAGCGCGGCCGCTGCCGGCTGCTGCTCGGCGACCACGACGGCGCGCGGCGGGACCTGGAGGCCGCGTGGCCGCAGCTCGGCGACGCGCCGCTCGACCGCGCCGGCACCCTGCGCGTGCCCACCCTGTGGACCGAGGCCGCCCTCGCCGGCGGCGACGCCGCGGCGGTGCTCGAACGGGTGGGCGGCCTCGCCGACCCGGTGCACGGGGACGCAGACCTCTCCGCCCTCTACGGCACCGCCCTGGTCGAGAGCGGCGACCTGGAGGAGGCGCGGGGCTTCCTGGCGGCCGCCGTGCGCCGCTTCGCCAAGCGGCCCGACCTCGCCCTCGCTCTCGCCGGCGTGCTCCATCGGCTCGGCGAGCGGGGAGAGGCGATCGGGGTCCTCGAGCGCTCGGTGGCGCCGAGCTGCGCCGGCGGGAGCTGCGCGCGGCCGCCGCTGCACCTGCCGTCGCTGCGCTCGCTGGTGGCCCTCCACCTGGGCGCCGAGCCGGCCGGTGACGAAGGGCGGGCGGACGGCGTCCGCTGGGCAGCGGACGACGCGGTGAGCGCCGCCTCGCTCGACCGGGTGGAGGACCTGATGCGCTGGATCGCCGGCGCCCAGGGCGGCCGGCTGAGCGCCGGCGACCAGCTCCTCGCCGCCCGCTACCACGAAGTCTGCGGCGACGCCGGCCGCGCCGAGGAGGCCCGCGCGCGGGCCC
>CAZLBJ010000589.1:0-5448 GCA_964557755.1 uncultured Thermoanaerobaculia bacterium | reverse complement strand
TGTATGGACGCCGTAGGGAAACCCGTAAAGTGATCGTTGAAGACCGATCCAGTAAGGTAATCGTTCGCCATTGAGCACAACCTCGCGCACCACCCACACCCCAAATTCCACCGGAGTGGCAGTCTGGAGATCGAGGGCCATTCTTCCGACCGTGTGGCTAGACGTCTGACCACCGGCACATCCAACGAGCACTAGCACCACCAACGGAAACCACTTCTTGAGCATGTCTCCCTCCTGATCAATACTGATCGAAGATCTTCCTGAAGCAACTATAACTCGTTCGCCGCCGGCACCGGGCGCGACAGGTCCACCCGGGGGTGGGCGAGGCGGCGCAGCAGGTAGCCGGCCTCCAGGCGCAGCCACAGGCGCAGGCCGGCGATGAGCAGCGGCACGGCGCCCGTCCCCAGCTCCGGCACCGGGCCGAGCAGGCGCCAGCGCGCGTTGCGGCGGCCGTAGCCGCCGGCGGCGCGGCGGAAGCGGGCGATGCGGTTCATCCGCCGGTTGAACAGCCGCATCAGCCGGTAGGCCCACAGCGCCGAGCGGTTCTCGAGGCCGAAGGCCGGGTTGGCCAGCGCCTCGCGGTCCGAGTACACCGGGTTGACGATGCCCAGGTAGTAGAGCGCGGTGTCGACCATGTAGGCGCAGGCGGTCAGCTCGGCGTCGCCGAACAGCTCGTACTTGCCGTCGTAGAGGGCGCGCAGCCAGCGCCCGTAAGAGCGCTCGAAGCGGGCGTTGTGGACGGCGATGCGGCGGTCGAGCGCGGCGTCGTCGAGCTCGCCGGCGAGCTCGGCGGCGACCAGCCGGGCGGTGGCGTAGGCGCTCATCGCCACGTGGTCGAGGCCCGGGCTGTAGAAGGGGTCGAGGAAGGCCGCCGCGTCGCCCACCAGCGCCCAGCCGCGCTCCATGTAGCGGCGGCTGCGGTAGGGCAGGTGGCGGTAGGCGTGGAAGTCGCCGTCGTCGGGCGTGGCGCCGGCGAGCAGCTCGTCCATCCCCGGCTGGCGGGTGACGAAGTCGCGGTAGCGCTCCTCGGCGCTGCCTTCGCCCGGCGGCTCGAACAGGCTCTTGTCGTAGACCAGGCCGACGCTGGTGGCGCCGTCGGACAGCGGGATCATCCAGCACCACCAGCCGTAGCCGCAGAAGTGGTTGGTGGCCAGGCGGCGGCGCGCCTGGCCGGGGCGCGGCAGCCGCGGGCCGTCGGGGCCGGCGAGGAAGCCGGGGTCGTCGAGGTCGGCGACGCCGTACCAGCGCGCCCACAGGGCGGCGGTGGGGTGCTCCTCGACACGCTCGAGCAGGCGCTTCCTGCGCGCGACGAAGGCGTGGCGGCCGGAGGCGTCGACCAGCCAGCGGCAGCGCACGCGGCGCTCGCCGGCGGCGGTCTCCACGGTGAGGACACCCTCCGGCCAGCCCTCCTCCCAGGCGGCGACCTTCGCCGGCCGCAGCACCTCGCAGCCGGCCGCCGCGGCGGAGGCCAGCACGCCCTCGTCGAGCCGCGCGCGGTCGAGCTGGAAGGAGGGGACGGCGGCGCGGTCGCGGGCGCCGACTTCGGTCATCTCCTCGAGGCGCGCCGCCTCGCCGTCGGTGAACCAGAAGCGCAGGCCGTGCTTGGGCAGCTGCTCGGCGGCGAGGCGCTCGCCCTGGTCGAGCACCTCGGAGAGGAAGTAGCCGGAGACCTCGACCGTCGCCTCGCCGACCTTGCGCGGGAAGCGCTCCTGCGGCTCGACCACCAGCACCCGCGCCGCCGGGTGGAAGCGGCGCAGCAGCAGGGCGGTGCCGGCGCCGGCCACGGCGCCGCCGACGACCACCACGTCGTAGCGGTCGTCGGCGGCGCTGGGAGGGGGGGCGGTGCTCACGCGGGCTCTCCGGAGCCGGGGAGTCTATCCGGCTTGCGGGCGATCAGCAGGACGTTGCCGTACGGGGTGCCCTCGGACATCGGCAGGCTGTCGACGGCGAGGCCGGCGGCGCGCAGCAGCGCCCTCCACTCGCCGTGGCCGCGGAAGTGGAAGTCCTGGCGCACGTGGCCGCGCAGGATCGCCATCAGCCGCTCGCCGCCCTGGGTGGCGGCGAAGCGCCAGCCGGCGTCGGCGTCCGCCTCGCGGACCAGCAGCACGCCGCCGGGCGCCAGCGCCGCCGCGACGCGCCGCAGCAGGCCCTCCTGCGCCGCCGCCGGCAGGTAATGGAGGACGTCGAGGAGCGCCGCCGTGTCGCAGGCCGGCACCGCGCAGTGGACGAGGTCCCCCTGCCGGACCTCGATCTTCGGGCGGTGGCGGCGCCGGCCGAGGGCGGTGCGCGCCGTGCGCACCAGGCGCCGGCGCAGCTCGATGCCGACCAGCTCCATCTCGGGCACGGCGTCGGGGGAGCCCGGCGGCTCGAGGTCGGCGTCGGCGACGGCGGCGAGCAGCGACAGCAGGATGCCGCGGCCGCAGCCGAGGTCGACCAGCCGCCCCGGCCGCGGCAGCAGGCCGATCTCGAGCAGCCCGCGGTACATCGGGTCCCAGCGCAGCTTGCCGCGCACGATCTCCCAGTGGCGCAGGCCGACCTCGAGGTAGGGCTCGGCCGCCGCCTCGCGCATGACGGCGAACGCTCCGGGCCGCCGCCACAGCGAGAGCTGCCAGGCGACGAGGCCGAAGACGGTGCCGAGCACCGCGCCGAGGACCGCGCTCCCCACCAGCAAGTCGCGCCCGAGGCCGAGCAGGCCCGACTCGCGGAGCTGAGCGAGCGACAGGTGCAGTGCATGCCCCTCGATCAGCCAGTGGCCGATCGTCGCCTCCGCCCACAGCAGGAACGGGAAGCTCAGCGGGTTGTTGATGTGCGCCGCCAGGTAGGTCACCACCCGGTTGAGGCCCAAGAGGCGCGCCAGCACGGTGCACAGCAGCAGGTGGAGGCCGAGCAGCGGAGTGCAGCCGAGGAAGGTGCCGAGGGCGATGGCGGCGCCGTGGCGGGGCGGCGTGTCGCCCTCGGTGCGCAGGCGGACGTGGAGGTCGGCCAGCGAGCGCCCGAGGCGGGTGCGGCGGCGCGGTTGATCGACCCAGGCGGCCGCCTTCGCGGCGCCCGGCGCCGGCGCGTCCCGCGGTCCCTCGGTCTCCGGTTTCTCCGGCGGCGGCGCCCTCACGGCGGCACCCCGGCGGCGTCCGGCAGCGGCACGGAGACGAGGCCGCGCGCCGCCAGCGCGCCGAGCAGCGGCGGCAGCGCGCCGAGCACCGGCGCCGGGCGGCCGCCGCCCGCCCCGGTGCCGTCGTGGAGCAGCAGCACGTCGCCGGCCGCCAGGCCGCGGACGAGGCGCGCCGCTACCCGGCGCGGGTCGCGGCTCACCGCGTCGAAGCCGCGCCGCGTCCAGCTCGCCAGGCCCAGGCCGCGCGCCGCCAGCACTCCGGCGAGGACGGGGTTGCGGATGCCCGCCGGCGCCCGGAACCAGGCCGGCACGCGGCCGGTGAGCTCGGCCAGCCGCGCCTGTGCGCGGTCGATCTCGGACCCCAGGCCGGCGGGGCCGCGGAAGGCGAAGCCGTGCGGATGGCTCCAGGTGTGGTTCTCCACCCGATGGCCGCGGCGGGCGATCTCCGCCACCAGGCCGGGATGGCGGTCGGCGCGGGCGCCGACGAGGAAGAAGCTGGCCCGCGCGCCGGCCGCCGCCAGCAGGTCGAGGACGCGCGGCGTCACCTCGGGATGGGGGCCGTCGTCGAAGGTCAGCGCCACTTCGCCCCGTTGCGCCGCGCCGTCGTCCAGCCGGCGCAGGTTGGGCCCCAGCGCGGCGCTGCGCGGCGCCAGGCAGGCGGCGAGCAGCACCAAGTGGTCGGCCACCGCCAGCCCCGCCGCCCAGCGCCACGCCGCCGGCCGCGCCACGAGCAGCAGCGCGGCGCCGGCGTGCGCCGCCACCGAGGCGCGCAGCAGCGGCGTCGGCAGCCAACGGCGCAGCGCCGCGGCGGGGGAGCGGGCCCGGGACCGGCGCTCCGTCTGCCGGTGGGCTCGGCTCACCGCCCTCCCCGGCCGCCGCCGGCGCGCGGCAGCGGCACGTTGGTCGCCCCCACGTCGGTCGCCGGCACGTCGGTCGCCGCCTCCTCGGCGGCGGCGGCGAGCGCCACGCGGTCGACCTTGCCGCGCTCGTTGCGCGGCAGGGCGTCGAGCAGGACGATGCTGCGCGGCACCTTGTGGTCGGCGAGGTGGCGGCGGCACCAGGCGACCACCTCCTGCGGCGTCAGCGAGCCGGGGCGGCAGGCGACCACGGCGCGCACCCGCGGCCCGCGCTCGGCGGTCGGGCGGGTGGCGGTGACCAGCGCCTCGTCGACCGCCGGCAGGCCGGCCAGCACGCGCTCGACCTCGCGCGGATTGACCTTCTTGCCCTTGACGTTGATCAGGTCGTCGAGGCGCCCGAGCAGCGCCAGCTCGCCGCCGCGCCAGGCGCCGAGGTCGTCGGTGGCGAAACGGCCGCCGCCGAGGCGCGACGGCTCCGGCGGCAGGTAGGCGAGGGCGAGCGCCGGGCCGCGCACCACCACCCGCGCCGCGCCGCCGGCGGCGGCCGGCTCCCCGGCGTCGAGCGGCGCGAGCTCCACCGCCACCCCCTCGATCGGCTCGCCCACGGTGCCGCGCTCGGCGGCGCCGCCCTCGCGGTCGTAGCAGATGCCGCCGGTCTCGCTGGCGCCGTAGAAGACATGCACCGGCGCGCCGAAGCCGGCGCGGAAGCGCGCCGAGGTCTCCGCCGGCAGCAGCGCCCCGGCGGTCATCACCAGGCGCAGCGACGGTGGCAGCGGCGGCGGGTCGGCGAGGCGGACCAGGGCGGCGAGGTAGGCCGGCACGGTGGGGAAGACGGTGGCGCCGGCGTCGGCGGCGGCGGCCAGCGGGCCGAACGGCCCGTCGCTGTCGGGCAGCACCAGGAGCGTGCCGCGCAGGAGCGCCGGCAGCACCAGGCTGGAGAGGCCGTAGGAGTGCGAGAAGGGGACGGTGGAGAGCAGCCGGTCGTCCGGGCGGATGCCCATGGCGGCGGTCAGCGCCAGGTCGTCGGCGAGCAGTGCTTCGGTGGTGGTGGCGATGCCGCGCGCGGCGCCGGTCGACCCGGAGGAGAGCTTGACCACCGCGGTGCCGGCCGGCGGCGCGGCGTCCCCGGGGCCGCCCGCGGGGTCGCCCTCTTCGGGCGGCGCCACCGCGTCGAGGTGGTAGTCGGCGGCGCCGGCCGCCCACGGGCAGCGGCAGACGAGCACCGAGTGGGCACCGACCTCGGCGGCGATGCGCCGGCGCTCGAGCTCCGGCGTGCGGCGGTCGAGGAGGACCGCCGGGTGGCCGCCCCGGCGCAGCGCCACCAGCCCCGCGAGGAAGCCCGGCCCGTTGCCCGCCTGCAGCCCCACCGCCTCGCCGCGCGGCGGCACGGCGGCGCGCCAGGGACGGTGCGGGTCGGGCGCGCCGGCGGCCAGCGCCCCGGCCGCGGCGCGCGCCAGGGCGTCGACGTCGCCGGCGGTGACG